>CAWUMD010000257.1:0-2861 GCA_963923365.1 uncultured bacterium | reverse complement strand
GAGTTCATGCCCGGCAAGCAGATGGGGATGAGCGGCACCTGCTACCCCGACAACCTGATCGGCACCATCCCCAACCTCTACTACTACGCCGCCAACAACCCCTCCGAGGCGACCATCGCCAAGCGTCGGGGCTACGCGGAAACTATCAGCTACCTCACCCCGCCCGCCGAGAATGCCGGGCTCTACAAGGGTCTGAAGGAACTGGGCGAACTGGTGGGCAGCTACCAGACCCTGCGGGAAGGTGGCCGTGGCCCGGCGATCGTCGACACCATCGTCGAGACCTGCCGTCAGGTGAACCTGGACAAGGATGTGGAACTGCCCGAAGCGGCGGCCGTCGACCTCAGCCTGGAGGAACGCGATCGTCTGGTGGGCAACGTCTACCGCCAGCTGATGGAGATCGAGAGCCGTCTGCTGCCCTGCGGCCTCCACGTGATCGGCAAGCCGCCGACGGCGGAGGAAGCGATCGCCACCCTGGTGAACATCGCCAGCCTGGACCGCGAGGAGGAGGGGATCATCGGTCTGCCGACCCTGATCGCCCGCAGCCTCGGCCGCGACATGGAAAGTATCTTCCGGGGCAGTGATCTGGGCGTGCTTGAGGATGTCACCCTCGGTCAGCAGATCACCGAAGCCACCCGGGCCGCCGTCGGCGCCATGGTACGCGAGGTCACCGGCAACGACGGTCGCGTCTCCCTGGTGAAGCGCTTCGCCTGGATCGAGAAGCTGTTGGCCTTCTTCGGCATTCAGCTCAAGCCTGCCTACCAGAAGGCCCTCGAAGCCCAGGGCTATCAGGTGGACGTCGGCCAGCTGAAGATTCTCTTCGATTACCTGCAGTTCTGTCTGGAGCAGGTCTGTGCCGACCTGGAGATGCAGAACCTGATCAAGGCGCTGGATGGCGAGTACATCACCCCGGCCCCCGGTGGTGACCCGATCCGCAACCCCAACGTCCTGCCCTCGGGCCGTAACATCCACGCCCTCGATCCCCAGTCGATTCCCACGGCGGCGGCGGTGCAGTCCGCCAAGGTGGTGGTCGATCGGCTGATCGATCGCCAGCGCCAGGAGAACGATGGTGCCTACCCCGAGACGATCGCCTGCGTCCTCTGGGGCACCGACAACATCAAGACCTATGGCGAGTCCCTGGCCCAGATCCTCTGGTTCGTCGGCGTCAAGCCCAAACCGGATAGCCTCGGTCGGGTCAACAAGCTGGAGCTGATTCCCCTCGAGGAACTGGGTCGTCCCCGGGTCGACGTGGTGGTCAACTGCTCCGGTGTCTTCCGTGACCTGTTCATCAACCAGATGGCGCTGATCGACCAGGCGGTGAAGATGGCCGCCGAGGCCGATGAGCCCGTCGAGATGAACTTCGTGCGCAAGCACGCCCAGGAGCAGGCCGCCAAGCTGGGCATCAACCTGCGCCAGGCCGCCAGCCGGGTGTTCTCCAATGCCTCCGGCAGCTATAGCTCCAACGTCAACCTGGCGATTGAGAACAGCAGCTGGGAGGAGGAGAGCGAACTCCAGAACATGTACCTGGAGCGCAAGTCCTTCGCCTTCGACAGCGACAACCCGGGCATGATGTCCCAGAACCAGGACCTGTTCAAGGAAAGTCTGGCCACCGCCGACGTCACCTTCCAGAACCTGGATTCCTCGGAAATCTCCCTTACCGACGTCAGTCACTACTTCGACAGCGATCCGACCAAGCTGGTGGCCAGTCTGCGGGCGGACGGTAAGCAACCGGCCTCCTTCATCGCCGACACCACTACGGCCAACGCTCAGGTGCGCACCCTGAACGAGACCGTGCGTCTCGACTCCCGCACCAAGCTGCTCAACCCCAAGTGGTACGAGGGGATGCTCAACAGCGGCTACGAAGGCGTGCGGGAAATCGCCAAGCGGCTGAACTACACCTCTGGCTGGTCCGCCACTGCCGGAGCCGTCGATAACTGGGTCTATGAGGACGTCAACAGCACCTTCATCGCCGATGCGGAGATGCAGAAGCGCCTGATGGACCTCAACCCCCACAGCTTCCGCCGTATGGTCGGCACACTGCTGGAAGTGGCCGGTCGCGGTTACTGGGAGACCAGTGACGAGAACATCGAGCGGCTGCAGCAGCTCTACCAGGAAGTGGAAGACCGCATCGAGGGCGTCGAGGGCTAAGAGCCCGGCGACTGCCTGAACTCAGCCCCGGCACCACTGGCGCCGGGGCTTTTTCATGGGGAGTGGATTCAGAGTCCGTCCGGGTCCGGGGCCGAGAGCTCCTGCACCAGCAGTTCCACGCCGGTGGCCAGACCCCAGTTGAGATCCCCGGCGGCGAAGCGTACGCCGTCGTCCCGCTGCCAGTAGATCAGGTCGCCCCGGCCCCGGCATTCCCAGAAGTATTCGCCCAGCTGACCGCAGGCAAAGCCCTCGCCAGTTTCAGTCAGCCGCCCGAAGCTGAGGGTGGGCAAGCTGGGGTCGTGCAGACGGGGATAGGGGCCGGAAACGGTCCAGAACCAGCAGCCCGGCTCTTCGGCCTGGGTCTCGTTGGGGAACAGGGTCCAGCCCGGCAGGTGCTGCTTCACCAGGATCTGGAAGCGGGCCAGGGTATCGCGGTCCATGACAGGGCGGAAAAGACAGGTGTTGGCAGCTTACCAGCGGGCCGCGATCGGCATCCGCCAGCCGCTGCCGAAGGCCCGGTCGGTCACCTTCAGGCCCGGAGCCGCCTGACGGCGCTTGAACTCGGCGATGCGCACCAGCCGCAGCACCTGCTCGACTACGGTCTGGTCGTGACCCGCGGCGATGATCGCCTCGGCATCGGCGTGCTGGTTGATCCGCCGCTCGAGAATGTCGTCGAGCACGGCGTAGTCTGGCAGGGAGTCCTGATCCAGCTGGCC
>CAWUMD010000256.1:0-2870 GCA_963923365.1 uncultured bacterium | reverse complement strand
CCTGCACCTGTTCGAGCTCCTGCTGATGGGTATCGAGCAGCTGCTGCTTCTCGGCTTCGATGCGCTGGCGGTCCTGCTCCAGGCGGTCGATCTCCTGCTGGTGGCTGCTGCTGTGCAGCTGGGCTTCGAGGGCATGGAGGCGCTTCTGCAGTTCGCGCCGCTCCGCCCGCTCAGCCCGCAGGGCAGCCAGACCCGTGTCGCCGATGTCCTTGGGAATGGGCGGCTCCGCCGGGGGGATGGGAGCCGGTTGTGCTGCAACCGGGTCAGCGGGCGTGGCGGGTTCGGTGAGGTCAGTCGTGATCTCGATGTCGGGTTCCACGGGGGGGCTCCTGGGATAGGCACAGGAGAAGTTGCCGATGCCCCCCTGTTCGTTCCGACAGCCACCGGGGCAGATTGAACGTACCGACTGAAATGGTCGAAGTTCCAAAACGGGCCAGGTCCGGGACGCCGGACGCAACCCTGTCCGACTCTGGCTAGCCAAACCCCCACCCCGTTGGCTGTTTTCCCCAACCGGGCGGGACCCTATCCACCCCGGTATCTGCGCAGGTGCCGGGGTGTGATGCGTTGGTACTCCTGACTCCAATCTTCATCAGGTCCTCACATCCATCCGACCGGGGACGCCCTAGCCTCTGGGTATGCACGTTCCCGACTCCCCTCCACCGGCCTTCGCCGGACGTATCGGCTGCCGCAACGGTGTGCTGGTGATCGACCTCAACGATGACGAAGCAATCGAGGCCCTCTACCGCAGCCACCTGGCCGATGAGCTGGGCTCCCTCTGCCAGGCAGAGGAGGTCCTGCTCAAGGTGCGCGGCCAGCTGCGGGTCCGGCTGCACCATTCCGAACAGTCAGCCCTCGGCTGAGCTCTCCTCCTGGCCGTCTGCCACCACGTCGGAGTGCACCGGGTGTAACAGCCGTAGCCGCTCGGCCTGGACCCGGACTCTGGACCTCTCTCCCCATTGCTCAGCCGGACGGCAGCCTGACCAGACGGTCGAGGTGGTGCGCGGCCAGCAGCGCCTGCAACCCCGCCCGCTGCTCGCCGCTGAGGCTGAAGTCATCGACCAGCACCGCGAACAGGTTCCCGAAGCAGACGCTGAGGGCTGGAACATTGACCAGGCCCGATGACGCACGGTCCAGCTGCCACGCCAGGTCTGCGTAGGCGGCCATGATGTTGGTGCGCTCGGCGGCTCCGGCACGCACCCGGATGAAGGCTGGGCTGTTGAGCAGGGCATCGGTGAACCCTGACCAGTCCGCCTGCGCGTTGTAGCGGGCGGTCGCTTCCTCGGCGCTCATCGGCCGCACCGAGTACCCCTCGCCGTCCCACTCCACCACTTCGATGTCGGGATCGTAGACGGGCTCGTCGTAGGGTCCCCGGTATCCCCAGGCGGTCAGCTCCTCGTCGGTGTAGGTGCTGGCGTCGGTGCGGGTGAAGCCATCGGGCAGTTCGATGCGCTCGGGCAACGGCGCCGGGTGCTCCCCACGCCAGGAGTAGAGGCTCATGGGCTGATCTCCTCGTAGGCGATGGTCAGGTCGATGGTGCTGTTGGCACTGGCGCGGGCCACCAGGGTGTCCCCTTCCTCCAGGTAGAGCGGGGTGCTGCGCTCCAGCAGCACCAGGCGCGTCTGCTTGGCGATGCTCAGGGTCTTGCCCAGGTAGACGGGGCTTCCCCCTCGACTGATGGCAAGACTGATGTCGGCGCTGTTGCTGCTGCCGACGAAGGCGGCTATGACGCAGCTCAGACGCACCAGCCGTCCTGACCCGTTGGGGTTGGCAACCCCTGTGCTGGCCAGGACGGTGGTGGCGCTGTAGAGGACGGTGTGTCCCGTCAGACTGCTGAGGGCGGCGATGTTCATGGCTCAAGGCTCAACCAAACAGGATGGCGAGGGCGATCGCACGACCCGGTCCGCTCTGCCGGGCGTCGACATAGGCTTTGGAAACGGCATCTCCGGCGCTCAGGGGAGCCGGGAGATTCCTCACCCGGCTCACGCCCTGGCAATCCAGATCCGATTTCAGCGGTCTGGACATCCGGCTACCCCACTACCACCACGCGGTATTCGTTCACTGACGGCGCTTCGCTGAACGCCAGCGTGATCTGGTTGAGGCTGGTGTGCTGCACCTCGGCGAACACTTCGTCGTAGCCGCTGCCGTTCTGATAAATGCTGACCGCCACGTCGCGGGTGTTGAGGTTGTGGCTGATCACGAAGCTGCTGGTCAGTCCGTCACCGATGCTGGTGGCGAACCGCTTGGCCTGACCCGGCCAGACGGCCAGCGTGGCCGGGGTGACCACCACGGCAGCACCGGAACCCCCGACTGCCGTGCCGTCGTTGACTTCGGCCTGGGTCGCCACCTCCACCTTGCCGGCGATCCCGTCGCTGGCGTTCGGCGTCACTACCCCGAACAGGCTAAAGCTCAGCTCATCGACGCCGATCGCTCCGCCGCTGGCGGTCTGCCGCCAGGTGCTCTCGCCGTTGGCCGTCCCTTCCTCGACGACCACCACCGCCGCTTCCAGTTCCGCGAAGGTGTTGGCGTCATCGGCGCGGACCAGCGGGGCTCCCCCGCCTGCGAAGACGTAGATGCCGTTCTCCGACGGGTCGCTCTGGTCCTTGACCAGAATGCGGTCCCCCGGGTTCAGGGCGATGCCATCGAGAGTGGCTCCGGGCGCTGCAAGGTTGAGGTTCGCTGTGCTGGCGGCACGCACGCTGTCCTTCCAGGACAGGCCTTCGATCTGACCCTGGACGTAGCTCAGGGGGACCGCATCGGAGGGAGCACTGGGCTGCGGCAGACCCGTCACCCGGGCGCCGCCGCGGAATTCGAAATCGGTGTAGATCTTCTTCGCCATGATTGTTATCCAATCGGGTCACCCGAAGATGCCG
>CAWUMD010000255.1:0-2904 GCA_963923365.1 uncultured bacterium | reverse complement strand
CCGTTACGGCGCACCGACAGCTCCACCTGCACTGCCTGCGGGGTCTGCCGCGGGAGGATGTGCGCACGACGATCACCAACGCCTGCCGGGCCCTGCGCGACATCAGTCAGCGTCTCTCCCTCGACATCGTCCTGCTGGCGCAGCTGAACCGCAACGTCGCTGAGCGGGCCGACAAGCGACCCACCCTGGCGGACCTGAAGGAGTCATCGGGCATCGAGCAGTACGCCTCGGTGGTTCTGCTCCTCCATCGCCCTGAGGCCTACGACCCGCAGACCGTGGACCGGAATATCACCGAGGTGATCGTCGCCAAGAACCGGGACCTGATCACCGGCAGTTTCCGACTGCTCCACAACCTCGAGCACATGCGCTACCAGGATCCGCCTCTGGAGGGGCCTGAGAAGGGGTATTTGCAGGTCTAGCCGTCTTTGAGGTTACAGAGGCCTTCCTGAGCCTTCCAGGGGCCTCTGAGGGGATTTGTGGAAGATTGATGGAGTTAATCAGGATGGCGATACCGAAACGTCAGACGTACGGGCTGGGTGCGCGGGTGTGCCGCAACCCACGGGAGTTCGACCGGCTGTCGCCGCGGCGACGGTGGGGAACGGTGGTGGGGGAACCGGTCTGCCGCGGTAGGGGGCACTGGTACCTGCCGGTGTGCTGGGACGATCGGCCGGAGCGGGTGTTTCAGGTCTACGTGCAGCGGCTGCAGCGGCCGGATGGGCCATGAGTGGGGTGCTGCAGGTGGGGGTGGGGGTAACCCTGCGGAATCACCCCTGGCATGAGTGTCGGCGGGTGGGGCGGATCGTGGCTGGGCCGGCCCAGCGGATCAATGCTCTGGGTCGGGCGCGGGTCTACTGGTCGGTGCAGTGGGAAGGGCGTCCGGCTTCCGAATGGGTGGCCGGGGCCCGCCTGCAGGCAACTTCTGGGGATGACCGGAGATGTGCCGATGGCTGAGCTGCCCCCCCTGGACCTGGAACTGACCCCGGCCGAGCAGTTCGAGCTGGACCTGCTGCGTCGGGAGCTGGCTGCCGAAACCGACCTGGAGCGGCTGCGGGCGATCGCCCTGATGGCCTCCCAGCAGTCAATGACCTACCGCAAGGCCTTCCGTAACCTACTGCTGGCCCGGTGAGAGACCAGCGTCAGAGCCCCAACCGAGCCAGGATTCGTTCCTCCATCAGCTCGATTCGGGCCAGGATCCGGGCCTCCAGCGCCTGCAGGTCAGCAGGTGTCACGCTGCTACCCGCTGTTTTCCGGGGGCTGGTTTTTGCGGGCCAGTGCCCCTGCTGGAAGGCCTGGGTGACAAGTGCCCAGGAGGGTCGCTTACTGGGAGGTGGCCCGATCCGCTCCTCCAGAAATGCCAAGGCGGGAGCCACCGTTTTGAAGCGGGCCTTGAGTGCCTTCTCGGTACACTCCTCCCGCGGGAGGAGTGATTGGGGATGCAGGGCCGCGACCGGGGAAGCGCCCTGAGCAGCTTCCTCTTCTGGGGGAAGGACCTCATCCAGCAGTTGTCGGATGTCCGCATTCTGGGCCCCGATGGTGCGGAACAGTTCCGCATCGGTCTGGGCCATGCGGGCCATCAGGGCACCAAAGCGATCGCTCAGCTCTCCCATTAGTTCCGGCTCCGACCCCGCAGTAGTTGGCGCATGCGCTGCAGCAGTTCCGTCAGCCGGATGATGCTCCAGAAGCCGGCTTCATCCTTGGCTGCGTCGAAGTCATCCAGCAGCTTATCGAGGGCCAGCTGTTTCTCCTCAAACAGCTCCAGTTCACGATGCATGTCCTTAGCGATCGCCAGGGCTTCGGCTTTTTCCTGACCCAGGGCCATCAGCCTGGCCTCGGTATTCCGCAGCGTGGCCAGCAGGTGTTCGCGAGAGGCCCGACCCTCCTGAGTGCGGCGTTGCAGCTGACCGCGCGATCGGCTGAGGAAGACGTGGCTGCGGCGCATCGCTAGGTAGTGCTGCTCGAGCAGCTCCCGGGGAAGACCGCTGGGGTCGCGAGGGAACTCCGCACTGGAACGGGCCTCATTGCCGGTGCGACGGTTGTCCACCTCTATTCCGGGCTTCGGATCGGGGGTGGGCAGGGACAGAGTCAATTCCTGTTGTTCGGCGTCGGTCATGGGAGGCACTGAGGTGTTCGTGAGGAGAGCAGATGGAGAGCTCCTTGAACATCCTAAGGTTGACCGAACCCATCGCCCGGAGCTGGCGCGTGGGGCCTGGCAGGTGGCGGCCGCGCATCTGCAGCGCCTACTCGAGGAACAGCCCGAACTGCGCGCTCGGCTGGTTGCCAAGTCAGAACCAATCGAGGAGCCGACCCGCCGCGCTCCGCGTCGGCCCCGCCAATGGTCCACCCGTCCCCGGCAGCATCTGCCGCGAATTGAAGGCCTCGGCTGCTACGGCGGTCGGGCCTACGAATACTGAAGTGAGTCTGGGCTGTCCCATCGGCTCGTGGAGCAGAGGTGCTGCCGTAGCTGACGGTTGCCGGGCGATCGCCACACCCGGCCTAGCCGTCGCTCCAGGCCCCTCCACCCGCTCCCTCCCGGTCGGGGTTCCAGGACCCTGCGCGCCTGAACAGCCACGCCGCTACCGCGGCTGTCCCCCCCAGCCCCCCCCCAAGGGGGGAGTCCTTGTCCTCCGGGCCGCGCCCTGAATCGGGGGCAGCTTACTGCCTCCCGTTCCAGCCGGGTCCGCTGAGCTCCCCCGTCCGGCCCGTGAGTCAGTGCGCCTCTGGTTGGGGGCGCGGCCTCCGGTCTTTTGCTGGGGGTTTTGTTTGCTGTGTCGCGCCGCTTGCAGCCGCGCTCCGCTTTCCTGCGCCACCCGGCCCTCGATGTCATGGATTGCCCCTGCGTTTCCAGGGGTGCCGGGTCGCGCCCTGCTGCCCGGCGTCCGCCGGGATCCGAACCGTGCGGGGGCG
>CAWUMD010000254.1:0-2951 GCA_963923365.1 uncultured bacterium | reverse complement strand
ATCGCAGGTTTGGCAGGGGGTTGGAGCCGGGCTGCTGGCCAGTCTGGGGGTAGGGCTGGGGCTGAGCGGCGTACTCACCCGGGTTTCCCTGGCCGCTGACCCCTACGCCCCGGTCTGGCGCCTGCTGCTCGAGGCGGGTTTCTGCGGGGTGGCGATCGCCTTCCTCAGCTGGATGCTGATCTGGATGACCCGTCAGGCCCGCAGCCTTAAGGGCGAGGTCGAATCCCAGGTGCGGAGTGCTCTGGCGCAGCAGTCCGGTGCCGCCATCTTCGGGTTGGTGTTCATTGCGGTGCTGCGGGAGGGCTTCGAGACGGTGGTGTTCATCCTCGCCCGACTGCAACAGGGCGGACTGGTGCCCAGTCTGGGGGCGATCGCCGGGCTGCTGGGCGCCACCCTGATCGGCCTGCTGATCTTCCGGGGTGGTGTCCGCCTCGACCTGCGTCGCTTCTTCCAGGTGATGGGGACGCTGCTGCTGCTGATTGTGGCGGGGCTGGCGGTGTCGCTGCTGCGCAAGCTGGATCTGGCCGCCGCCCTGATGGCCGGAATTGGGGGACCGGATCTCTGCTGGGGCACCGGTCCTGCCTGCCTGCTCGGGCCCCAGGTGTGGAACTGGCAGGCGCAGTTGCCCGATGCCCGTCTGCCCGGGCTGCTGCTCAAGACTCTCTTCGGCTATCGGGACCAGATCTACCTGCTCCAGGCGGTGGCCTGGTCTCTGCTGCTGTTGGGGGTCGGTGGCCTGTACCGTCGCAGCCTGAATGACTGAGGGGGAGCCCACCGCCGGTGACCTCCCCCTCTGCTGGCCGCTGAAGCCGGAACCCTAGGCGAAGGCGCCGGGCTGGTGACGGATCAGGCTGAGGAACTCCTCACGGGTACGCTGGTCTTCCTGGAAGACCCCGACCATGGCACTGGTCACAGTCCAGGCTCCGGGCTTCTGGACACCGCGCATCACCATGCACATGTGGGCAGCTTCCATGACCACGGCCACGCCCTGGGGCTCGAGGATTTCCTTGACGGCCTCGGCGATCTGGCGGGTGAGGCGTTCCTGCACCTGCAGACGACGGCTGTACATCTCGACGATGCGGGCCAGCTTGCTCAGACCCACCACCTTCTGGTTGGGAATGTAGGCGACGTGCACCTTGCCCATGAACGGCAGCATGTGGTGCTCGCAGAGGCTGAAGGCGGTGATGTCGCGCACCAGCACCATCTCATTGTGGCCTTCATCGAAGATGGCGCCGTTCACCAGATCATCGAGGGACTGGCTGTAGCCACTGGTCAGGAAGCGATAGGCTTCCGCCACCCGCTTCGGGGTCTTGAGCAGGCCCTCGCGTTCGGGATCTTCACCGACCCCCAGCAGCAGGGTGCGCACGGCGTCGGTCATTTCCTCGAAGCCGACCTTGGCCTGGGCTTCAAGACTGCCGGAGAGATTCTGGGTCATGGTTTCTGAAAACTACGGGGGACAGGAGATGGGAGGACCCTAGAGGGCGCCAGCACTGGGATACAGCGTCAGTTCCTCGACCACGGCCTGCGGGGGAAGCAGGGCGGTATGGAGGATGGTGTCAGCGACGATTTCCGGCGTCAGCATCTGACTACGGTCGAAGTCGGCCTGAACGGTGTCGGTGTCCCAGAGCGGGGTGTTCACCGAACCCGGCGACACGACTGTAACGCGAATGCCGTGGCCCCGTTCCTCGGCGGCCAGGCACTTGGACAGGCTGACCATGGCGGCCTTGCTGGCGCAGTAGGCTCCCCAGTCGGGGAAGGCCTGGTGGGCAGCGATGGAACCGACGTTGATGATCAGCCCCTGCTGTTGCTGGCGCATACCGGGCAGAACCGCCTGGATGCAGGCCAGCAGACTGACCAGATTCAGGTTGAGCACCCGCTGCAGATCCACCAGGGGCATGGTGGCCAGATCGCCGGTGTAGGCGATACCGGCATTGTTGACCAGAATGGCGGGAGGGCCCCAGAGTTCGAGCAGCGAGGCCAGACGCCCGGGGAGCGGGTCGATCTGCTCCAGGTCGATGCTGGCCCAGTGGGCTGTGCCACCGCTGTTCTGAACGCTTTCAGCCACGGCGGCCAGTCGGTCCTCGGAACGACCGAGGAGGCCGACGGCATAGCCTGCCTTGGCGAAGGCGAGGGCTGTGGCCCGCCCGATGCCGCTGCTGGCGCCGGTGATCAGGACGTAGGGCGCACTAAAGGTGGACATGCCGAATTCCAGAATGGGCCCGAGGGCCAGGGCGTCGGGGTGGGTTGTCCGCGACGGGGAATGCATGACGAATTGTAACAGTCGGCGGGATCAGGCACCGGTCTCCAGGAAAACGCCGATGCGCCGGAACTTGTCGTAACGCTGCTGACGCCGCTGCTCGGGACTGAGGGCGAGCAGGCGGATCAGATTTTCCATCAGTACCCGCTTCAAAGCCGCTGCCGCGTCCAGGGGGGCTGCGTGGGCTCCGCCCAGGGGTTCGGGGATGATCTCGTCGAGGATGCCCAGCTTCTTCAGATCCGGGGCGGTGATTTTCAGGGCCTCGGCGGCCTGGGCGGCCTTACCGGCATCCCGCCAGAGAATCGAAGCGCAGGCTTCGGGGCTGGCCACGGTGTAGACCGAGTGTTCGAACATCAGCAGGCGATCGCCGACGCCGATGCCCAGGGCCCCGCCGCTGCCGCCCTCGCCGATTACGGTGCAGAGGATGGGCACATCCAGGCGGAACATCTCCCGCAGGTTGACGGCGATCGCTTCACCCTGCCCGAGTTCCTCGGCGCTGACCCCGGCATAGGCCCCGGGGGTGTCGATGAAGGTGATGATCGGCATGCCGAAGCGGTTGGCATGCTCCATCAGACGCAGGGCCTTGCGGTAGCCGCCGGGGGCAGCCATGCCGAAGTTGCGGCGGACGTTGTCCTTGGTGTCACGGCCCTGTCTCTTATACACATCTGACGCTGCCGACGATACTCCTTGTGTA
>CAWUMD010000253.1:0-2958 GCA_963923365.1 uncultured bacterium | reverse complement strand
CCAGGTCCTCGCGGGGGATGGGGTGGGGCTGGTCGGGGCTGACCGCCGCCGGTTGAGCCGCCTGCTCCTCGGAGACCGCCTCGACGGGACGCCGGGCGGCCATCTGCTCCGCCAGCTGAGCCTGCACCTCCGGGTCCTGGGCCAGTTCCCGTACCTGCCGCCCCAGGTAGATGTAGACCCCGCTGGAGAGCACCAGCAGAATCACCACCACCGAGAAGTTGAGATAGATGCCGACGGCGAACAGGCCGAAGAACAGCAGCCAGGGGGTCATCAGCACCAGGGACTGGAGCCAGGAGATCAGCCCCAGGCGACCGAATCGGCGGGAGCGGACATAGCCCCAGACGATGATCCCCAGCGCGGCGGCGCTGATCAGGATCGTGGTCAGGTTGTCTGCGGGCATGGTTCTGGGGCTCCCGGCCTGGATACCTGATCCAATCTACCGGCTGCCGCCCTCAGAGGTGCTCCAGGGCCGCCCGTAGCTGCCCCCCTGCCGCCGCCAGAGCCGCCTCGGCTGTGGGGCGATCGCAGCTGCCCCAGTGCATCAGCAGGGCGGTCTTCACCCGTCGCCCGCTGCGCTCCAGCAGGTCCGCCGCCTGTTCCCGCTCCATCTCGCCCAGATCGCAGAGCATGCGCAGGGCCCGGTCCTCCAGCTTGGTGTTGGAGACCGAGACATCGACCATGCGATTGCCGTAGACCTTGCCCAGCTTCACCATCGTTCCGGTGGAGAGGATGTTCAGGGCCAGCTTCGTGACCGTGCCCGCCTTCAGCCGGGTTGACCCAGCCAGCACCTCAGGCCCGACCGGCAGGCGCAGGTCCACATCCACCTCGATTGGGGCCTGATCGGCGGGCACGCAGGCCAGGAAGACCGTCCCCGCTCCCCGCTGGCGGGCTTCGGCCAGGGCGCCGCGTACGTAGGGAGTCGTGCCCCCGGCGGTGATGCCGACAACCACATCCAGCGGCCCGATGGCGGCATCCGCCATCGCCTGGGCGCCGTCATCGGCGCGATCCTCCAGGCCCTCAGAACTGCGCACCAGGGCATCACGGCCCCCGGCGAGAATGCCCTGCACCAGCTCCGGCGGTGTGCAGAAGGTGGGGGGACATTCAGCAGCGTCGAGCACGCCCAGTCGACCACTGGTCCCCGCACCGATGTAGAAGAGACGCCCACCCCGGCCCAGCCGCTCGGCGGCCAAATCGATGGCGGCGGCCAGGTCTGCCCCAGCGGCGGCGATCGCCTCGATGCAGCGCTGATCCTCGCGGTTGAACAGGGCCACTATCTCGCGGCTGCTGAGCTGATCCAGCTGAGCACTGGCCGGGTTGACCTGCTCGGTCAGCAGGTGGCCGCGATCCTCGAGGGTCGCCATCAGAGCAGGCCCTCCAGACGCCGACGAATCGAATCGAGTTCGTCGTTGGAGAATTCACCGGACTCCGTTTCGGACTCGGCAGCCACGGCCCGGGGCGGCTCCCGTCGCTCCTCGGGATCCCAGTCCAGCGACTCCTGATTCAGTTCCGGCGGGGCCAGCAGCAACCGTTCGAATTCGGTCTGGGGGACGAAGTCCCGGGCAATAAAATGGGCCTCAAATCCCGCCTCCCGGCAGAATTCCTCGATTTCCTCCCGGTCGATGGCCTCCACGGCGGGCACCGGAAAATCCTGGGCCTCCAGCAGCATGGCGTACCGGCTGGCGTCGTCCTCCTGCTCGAACATCAGCAGAATGTTCCGATCCCCGATTGTGAGGGAGTGAATGCCCTCGTTGTCGGTACCGGGATTGAACAGCAGGACATAAACCCGCATCGACACAGCTCCAGAACTGACCTTCGATTCTAGGCGTCCAGCGGGGCCGCTTCCCGCCGGGGCCGGAAGGTTTCGATCGCCCGCAGTTTCTCGTAGAGCCGTCGTTCCCGGTCGCTCAGCTGCGGCGGCACGAGAATGCGGATCTCGATAATCTGGTCGCCCCGGCGACCCCGGCCATCCTGGCGGCCCTTGCCCGCCAGCCGCAGCCGCTGGCCGCTGCGCACCCCGGCCGGCAGGGTCATGCTGACGCGCCCATCAGCGGTTTCCACGTCGATCGCTCCGCCCAGGGCGGCTTCCACCGCCGTCACCGCCACGGTGGTATGCAGATCCAGGCCATTGCCGGTGCTGGCCCGGGCACCGACCCGCAGCCGCAGGTACAGGTCACCGCCACCATTGGCCTGCCCCCGCAGCCGCAGCCGCTGGCCCTCATGCACCCCGGGGGGCAGATCCACCTCCAGCAGGCTGCCATCGGGTCGTTCCAGACGCTGGCTGCCGCCGCGCTGGGCCAGTTCGGCACTGACCAGCCACTCCTGCTCCTCATCCCGCCGTACCGTGCGGGGGCTTTCCCAGCCCGCCGCTGCCTGGGCTGGACGGGATCCGGATCGACTGCGGCGACGCTCCGTGGCCGGTTCCCGCCCGAGCAGATCCTCGACAAACTCGTCGAAGTCCGGGAAGCCTCCGAAATCCTCGGCCCCGTTGCGGCGATCGCCTCCCGCCTGCCACTGATCCCGCGCCCGGTCGTACTCGTCCCGCCGTTCGGGGTCCGAGAGCACCTGATAGGCCTCTCCGATGCGCTTGAACTGCTCCTCGGCGACTTTGTCATCCGGGTTCAGGTCCGGGTGGTAGCGGCGTGCCAGCAGACGATAGGCCCGCTTGATCTCCGCGGCATCCGCCGCCGCGGTCACCCCGAGGATGTCGTAGTAGTCACGGAAGTTCTGCATGGTAGGGCTCAGCCGACGGGCAACGGCCTAGAACCATTCATCATCGTCATCATCCCAGGCATCCCGCTGGGGACGGCGGGTACCCCGGGAAGGCGCCGGTTCCGAGCGGCGGCGATCGCCATAGTCCGGGTCATCGCGGCGTCCGTAGTCCTCCCGGCGGGGTTCTCCGTAGGGAGCGGGGTTGCGGCTGTCTCTTATACACATCTCCGAGCCCACGAGACCAGAGAG
>CAWUMD010000252.1:0-2959 GCA_963923365.1 uncultured bacterium | reverse complement strand
GGCAATGTAGATTTCGAATGCTCGATAGGTGGTGGCGACGGCAAGTTGGCCCTGACGGAACAGTTCATCGAACCCGATGACCGCCGCCAGGCTGGTGTCCTTGATCAGGGTGATGAACTCATTGGCCAACGGTGGGAGAATCCGCCGCAGCGCCTGGGGCAGGATCACAAAGCGGAGAGTTTCGAGTGGATTCATGGCCAGGGACTCACCTGCTTCCCACTGGCCGCGGTCGATGGATTCAATGCCCGCCCGCAGCGTTTCCGAGAGATAGGCAGCCACGTTCAGGCTCAATGCGAGGACCGCAGCCAGAAACCGGTCCAGATTCAGTGTCCAGCCCAGATCCTGGAAGAGGGCAGGGATGCCGAAGTAGATCATGAACAGCTGCACCAGCATCGGTGTGCCGCGGAAGAAGTAGACGTAAGTCTGGCAGAGCCCGACCAGAAAGCGATTCCGGGTCAGCAGTAACAGCGCAATCAGAGTTCCCCCCAGGGCGCCGAAGCTGAAGGAGAAGATCGTCAGCGACAGGGTCACCCCGGTGCCCCGCATCAGGTTTTGGGCCAGTACTCCCCAGTTCAGCCCGTTCTCTCGCGTTTTCGCCTGCAGGACCGGTGCAACGGTGGGCAGTTCCGGTGGGGTCTGGTTGAACCAGTGCTGATAAATCCGGGCATAGGTCCCATCCGCAATCAACCGGTCAAGGGCCCTATTGATCCGGGGTAGTGCCTTACTGTTGCGGGGTGTGGCAATACCGTAGAAGTCCTCGGTCAGCAGTGCACCAACGGGTTGAATTCCTTGGAGATTGGCCTGATTGATGGCATAAAGCGTCGCGGGTAGGTCCTGCAGCACCGCATCCACATTCCCATTTGCTAGTTCCTGAAGGATGAGCGGTGTCGAATCGAACTGGGAGACCTTAGCCCCAGGGATGGTTACCGCCTTCTGGGCTCCGATGGTGCCAATCTGCACGGCAATCCGCCGATTCTGCAGATCATCCAGGGAGCGGATGGTCTGATTGCTGTCCTGCACAGCGATCGCCAGCCCAGCTCGGAAGTAGGGTCGCGAGAAATCGACCGCCTGGGCTCGTTGGGCGCTGATCGTCATGCCACTGATCACCGCATCCACGCTGCGGGACTGCAATGCCGGAATCAGGCCATCGAAGGGCATCGGCACAAACTGGATACGCTGGCCCGCTTGCTGGGCAATTGCCCGTATCAGTTCCACATCGAAACCGGTCAGCTTGCCCGTGGCCTCATCCCGCATTTCGAAGGGGGGAAACGCCGGATCCATGCCGATGCGCCAGGGAGCCGATGACTGGGCCAGACTGCGATACATCCCCAGCCCCATGACCAGGAGCAGCGTGACCAGTAGCAGTGAGACTCGCTTCAGAGACCGGATTGACAACATCGGGTAATCCCCTTCGGATCAGGCTGGGCTGACGATATCCGGCCTGGGAATCATACTAGGGGCTAGCCTGTGGCCTGCCTCACTCTTTATGACAGAGTTAACAATGACGCCAAGTCAGACGTTCCCGGACTCCGTGATCGCCTGTCATGACCTGCATAAGCGATTCGGAAAGCTGGATGTTCTCCGGGGGATCAGTGTCCGGATTCAGCAGGGTGATGTGGTGTCTGTCATCGGCCCCTCCGGTTGCGGGAAGAGCACCTTCCTACGCTGTCTGAACCGTCTCGAAAGCTTTCAGCAGGGCAGTCTGGTGGTCAACGGCCAGGACTTCTCCGCGCCACAGCTGAACGGGAAGGAACGCCGCCAGCTGCGGCAGCAGGTCGGCATGGTGTTTCAGCACTTCAATCTCTTTCCCCATCTGACCGTTCTGGAGAATCTCACCCTGGCACCCCAGCGGATTCTGCGGCGCTCCCAGTCCAGCTGTCGGGAACTGGCCCACCACTACCTCGACAAGGTTGGGTTGGCGGATCGGGGCCATTCCTACCCCGACCAGCTCTCCGGTGGCCAGAAGCAACGGGTGGCGATCGCCCGGACCCTCTGCATGCAACCCCAGGTCGTTCTCTTCGATGAACCGACCAGTGCCCTGGATCCGGAACGGGTGGAGGAAGTGCTGACGACGATGCGTCAGCTGGCCGATGGCAGCATGACCCTTGTGATCGTCACCCACGAGATGAAGTTCGCCCGCTCCGTCTCCAACCGGGTTCTGTTTTTCAATGGCGGTCAGATCGAGGAGGAGGGCAGTCCCCAGGCCATCTTCGATCATCCCCGCAGCGAACGGCTCCGCGCCTTCATCAGCAGTATTCACCGCTGAGCGCTGACCCCGGGCTCGCCTGCACTGTTGGCTGCGGGCTCAGTTGGCTCCTTTCTTCGGCGTTGAGCGTGGCTCCAGAACGCTGAGGAACTGGCTGCTGACAATCCTCAGGCCCTCCCGCTGGCGCTCGACCCGGAAAGAGCGCTGCTCGACCTGGACACTGCCATCGCGATACTCGTAGCGGGTATTGGCGATCAGCGTCAGACCTGGGCCCGGGTCATTGGTGGCCCGGAAGCGGTTGGCACTGACCTGACGGAACTGCCGGAAGAAAGCGGCCTCGAACTGGCTGCTGGCCTGGCCTGCCAGATAGCGCCGAGCGGTGGTGAACTCCTGGGCCGTGAGGGCCGTATAGAGAGCATTGATGCAGGCGATCGCCTCATCCACGCCCACGGCATCCTTGCCCTGGCTGCTACTGGCCGTCCCGGAGGGGGGCTGAGTGGTAGCCGTGACTGTCGTCCGGGAGGGTGGTGACGCTGCGCTCGGAGCTGCCGTCGCTTCTGGGGTCGGGAAACCGCGGCCGAAGCACATATTCCCGAAGCGGTAGCAGGAGATCGTTCCGGTCCGCAGCCAGGTCGGTGAGGCCGGCACCCAGGTGCGGCTGGCGGGTTCAAGCCACTGCCACCCCCGCTGGGGATTGTAGAGAAACTCGCTCAGGCCGCCGTAGGCCCACTTCACCTGCACCGCCTCCGGAAC
>CAWUMD010000251.1:0-2967 GCA_963923365.1 uncultured bacterium | reverse complement strand
TCCGTGCATGGATGGCCTCCCAGGACCAACCGCACGAGAAGTTCGTCTTCCCTGAAGAGGTACTGCCCCGTGGAAACGCCCTTTAATTCCCAGCTGGTTGCGGGCGGCGGACGGGACATCGACTCCACCGGTTACGCCTGGTGGTCCGGTAATGCCCGTCTGATCAACCTCTCCGGCAAACTGCTCGGCGCTCACGTCGCCCACGCAGGTCTGATCGTCTTCTGGGCCGGTGCGATGACCCTGTTCGAGGTCGCGCACTTCATCCCTGAAAAGCCCATGTACGAGCAGGGCATCATCCTGCTCTCCCACCTGGCAACCCTCGGCTGGGGCGTTGGCCCCGGCGGTGAAGTTGTCGATGTCTTCCCCTACTTCGTGGTCGGTGTTCTGCACCTGATCTCGTCCGCCGTCCTCGGCCTCGGTGGCGTCTATCACGCCCTCCGTGGTCCCGAAACCCTGGAGGAGTACAGCACCTTCTTCAGCCAGGACTGGCGTGATAAGAACCAGATGACCAACATCATCGGTTACCACCTGATCCTGCTGGGTTGCGGTGCCCTGCTGCTGGTCTTCAAGGCCATGTTCTTCGGCGGCATCTACGACACCTGGGCTCCCGGTGGCGGTGATGTCCGTCTGATCACCAACCCCACCCTCAACCCCGGCGTGATCTTCGGCTACCTGCTGAAGGCTCCCTTCGGTGGCGAAGGCTGGATCATCTCCGTCAATAACCTCGAAGACGTGATCGGCGGCCACATCTGGATCGGCCTGATCTGCATCTCCGGTGGTATCTGGCATATCCTCACCAAGCCCTTCGGCTGGGTGCGTCGTGCCTTCATCTGGAACGGTGAGGCTTACCTGAGCTACAGCCTTGGCGCTCTGAGCTTCATGAGCTTCATCGCCTCGGCTTACATCTGGTTCAACAACACCGCCTATCCCTCGGAGTTCTACGGCCCCACCAACGCCGAAGCCTCCCAGGCCCAGAGCTTCACCTTCCTGGTGCGCGACCAGCGCCTGGGCGCCAACATCGGTTCCGCCATGGGCCCCACCGGCCTTGGCAAATACCTGATGCGCTCCCCCACCGGCGAAATCATCTTCGGTGGTGAGACCATGCGCTTCTGGGACTTCCGCGGTCCCTGGCTGGAGCCCCTGCGTGGCCCCAACGGTCTCGACCTGGATAAGCTGACCAACGATATTCAGCCCTGGCAGGCCCGCCGTGCGGCCGAGTACATGACCCACGCTCCTCTGGGTTCTCTGAACTCCGTGGGTGGTGTGGCCACCGAAATCAACTCGGTGAACTTCGTGTCTCCCCGTGCCTGGCTGGCTACCAGCCACTTCGTGCTGGCCTTCTTCTTCCTGATCGGTCACCTTTGGCACGCCGGTCGCGCTCGCGCGGCTGCTGCCGGTTTCGAAAAGGGTATCGACCGGGCTTCCGAGCCGGTGCTGGCGATGAAGGACCTCGACTAGTCCTCCGTCTCTATCCGACTTCCAGGAAAGCCGCCCCCAGCCGGGGGCGGCTTTCCTGTACTTGGGGGGTGTCCTCAGCTCGGGTCGTTGGCCTGCTGGAGCAGTTCCCGCAGCAGCGGCAGACTGAGGCCGATCACGTTGCTGTGGCAGCCTTCGATGCGCTCGATGTAGAGCCCCCCCTGACCTTCCAGGGCAAAGCAGCCGGCGCATTGCAGCGGCTCACCGGTGGCGACGTAGGCTGCGATTTCGCGGTCCGAGAGGTCGGCGAAGTGAACCCGGGTCAGGCCCAGCCGTTCCCAGGCCTGACCACTGGGGTGATGGACCAGGGCATGGCCGGTGTAGAGCTCGCCCACTTGGCCACGCATCCGCTGCCAGCGGGCGATCGCCTCGGCCGCATCCCGGGGTTTGCCCCAGACTTCGCCGTGGACCAGCAGTACGGAATCGCAGCCGATCAGCAGGGCCGGTTCAGAGCTGTTCAGACCGGCCGCGACGGATTGGGCCTTGGCTAGAGCCAGTCGCTGTACCAGCTCCGAGGGGTGATCGGCCTGGATGCTGTCCTCGTCGAAGTGGCTGGGAATCGCCTCGGGGGCGAACCCGGCCTGGCGCAGCAGCTTCAGTCGGGCAGGGGACTGGGAGGCAAGGATCAGACGGGGCAGCGCAGACATCCGCAAAAAGCACTCCGGGAACGGGCCGATTCGCCGCCGATTCTGGCATGATTCAGGCGGACCCTTCTGCATTCGCCCATGTCTGAGCACGCTGCCCACGACGCCGGCCTCTCCTACGATCGGCTGGTTCGCCAGGTGATCCCCGGCTACGAATCCCTGGCGGCCCTGTCGGTGGCGATGCTGGCCTCGGCCCTCCCCGATGGGGCACAGAACCCCCGCATTCTGATGGTGGGCTGTGGCACCGGGGCGGAACTGCTGGCGGCGGCCCGCTTTGAGCCGGACTGGCAGCTGACGGGCGTGGATGCCTCTGCCGAAATGCTGGCGATCGCCGGTCGGCGTCTCGCGGATCTGGGGGCAACCGCTGATCTGATTCCCAGCCGGGTCGAGGATCTGCCTAGTGAAGCCCGCTTCGACGGCGCCACCGCCATTCTGGTGCTGCATCTGATCCCGGATGACGGCAGCAAGCTGGCCTTCCTGGCGGCGATCGCCCAGCGACTCCAGCCGGGAGCCGGTTTGATCCTCGTTGATCTGCTGGCGGAGACGGATCCGGTGCTGCAGACTCAGCTGGAAGCCGCCGAGGATCGCTTCCAGCGCTACAACGGGCTCGGCCCCGACGAACGCGAGCAACTGCGCCGTCAGACCGTCGAAGAAACCTACCGGGTGCCGCCCTCCCGCATCTCCGGGCTGCTGAACGCCGCCGGATTTTCGGATCCCGTTCCCTTCTACCAGTCCTGCGACTACATCGGCTGGTTCGTGAAGCGTCGCTAGCATGAATCCATCCGAGGCTGCGATCGCCCGTACCACTGTCTCTTATACACATCTGACGCTGCCGACGATACTCCTT
>CAWUMD010000250.1:0-2981 GCA_963923365.1 uncultured bacterium | reverse complement strand
CCCCCGTCCCCACCGCAAGCCCCCCCGGCGTGTACTGGTGACGGCAGCTCTGATTGGGGGGCTTGGCCTGCTGGGCGGCGGTCAGATGCTGCAGCACTTCCTCACCCATGAGGAAACCGACAATGCCCAGCTGGAGGGGCATCTCTATCCCCTCAGCAGTCGCGTGGCCGGGACAGTCCAGATGGTGGCCGTGCAGGAGAACCAGCCGATCCGCAAGGGAGATCTGCTGGTGAAGCTCGACCCCCGGGAGTACGCAGTCAAGGTGACCCAGGCAGAAGCGGCTCTGGCCTCGGCCCAGCAGCAGCTGGCCAGTGCCGGAGAAACCGTGAATGCCGCCGGAGCCAGCAGCAATGCCCGCCGGGATGCCGCCGACGGTTCGGGCCTCACGGCCCGGGCAGCCCTGGCAGAGGCCCAAGCCGGTCTGACCCGGGCCCGGGCAGAGGCGGAACGGGATGATGCGGAATATCGCCGTCTGCAGGGGCTGTACGAGCAGGGCGCGATTTCGGTGCAGCAGCGGGACCGGGCACTCGCCGCCGCCCGGATAGCCGATGCAGCGGTGCTGCAGGCCCGCAGTGGGGTCGCCAAGGCCAATGCCCAGCTGGAGGTTGCCCAGGGAGCGATGAATGATGCCCGGGCATCCCAGTTGCAGGTGAAGGTGGATCAGCGGCAGCAGCAGGCCGCGCGGGCCCGCCTGGCGGAAGCCCGCGCCCAGCTCCAGCAGGCCCGTCTCGATCTCGATGACACCGTGATTCGCTCACCGGTCAGCGGTCGGGTCGGTCGCAAGACGGTTGAAGTGGGTAAGCGGCTGTTGCCGGGCGATCCGCTGCTGTCGGTGATTGGGGACGACATCTGGGTCAAGGCCAACTTCAAGGAGACCCAGATCGCCCGCATTCATCCCGGTGCCACGGTGGATGTGCGGGTGGATGCCTACCCTGACCGCACCTTCCGGGGTCGGGTGACCAGCATCTCACCGGCCTCCGGGGCTCGCTTCTCCCTGCTGCCGCCGGACAATGCCACCGGCAACTTCACCAAGGTGGTTCAGCTGATTCCGGTGAAGATTCTCCTGGACCCGGCCAGCATCGCTGCGGTGCGTCACCAGCTCTCGCCGGGGATGTCCGTTTCGGTGAGTGTGGCCCACGAATGAGCAGCACCCTCACCCGTCCGGAGGTCTCCGGTACCCCGGTTCCCCAGACGCTGAGCTGGCAGCAGTGGGCGATCGCCCTCACCGCTTCCCTGGCCGCGATTCTGGAGGTGATCGACACCAGCATCGTCAATGTCGCCCTGGTCAACGTCCAGGCCAGTCTGGGGGCAACCCTGGCCGAGGTCAGCTGGGTGGTGACCGGGTATGGCATCGGCAATGTCATCGTCCTGCCCCTGTCGGCCAAGCTGGGCGATCGCTTCGGCAAGAAAGCCTACTTCCTCTTTTCCCTCGTGGGATTCACAGCGGCTTCGGTGCTCTGTGGGCTGGCGGTCAATCTGCCGATGCTGGTGGTCGCCCGCCTCGCCCAGGGTCTGCTGGGAGGTGGCCTGCTGGCCAAGGCCCAGGCCATTCTCTTCGAGACTTTCCCGCCCACCCTGCAGGGGCTGGCCCAGGCCATCTTCGGAGTCGGCGTGATCACCGGCCCGGCCATCGGTCCCACCCTGGGCGGATACCTGACCGACAACTTCGGCTGGCGCTGGATTTTCTTCATCAATCTGCCGGTGGGCATCGCCGCCGTGGTGATGGCCCTGATCTTCCTCCCGGAGGATCCGGTCGAGACCCGTGCCTCCGCACGACTGGACGGCTGGGGGATTCTCTGGCTGGCCCTGATGCTGGGCAGCCTGCAGACCCTGCTCGAGGAGGGTGAGCGCCAGGACTGGTTCGATGCTGCCGAGATCCGCCAACTGGCAGTCGTCGCGGCGATCGCCTTCGGGCTCTTTCTGGTGCGGGAGCTGCGCACCCCCGATCCGGCGGTCGATCTGCGGGTCCTGCGCCACCGCTCCCTGGCCCTCGGCAGTCTCTACTCAGCGGTGATCGGCATCGGCCTCTACGGCACCCTGTTCATCATTCCGATCTATGCCCAGAGCGTGCTGCACTTCACAGCCCAGCAGACCGGCCTGCTGCTGCTGCCCGGAGCCCTGGCCTCAGCCGTGACCATGACCAGTCTGGGCAAGGTAATCAACCGCTTCGACCCGCGGGTGATCATCAGCGCCGGGGCCCTGATCACCGTGGGTGTGATGCTCAACCTCTCGGACATCAACCCCGACACCGGCACGGACTCGATGTTCTGGCCGCTGCTGATCCGCGGGGTCGGCATCGTGATGATGTTTCTGCCCCTCAGTCTGGTCGCCCTGGGGCCCCTACCCAAAGCCGACATCGCAGCGGGCAGCGGCTTCTACAATCTGACCCGGCTTCTGGGCGGCAGCATCGGCGTCGCGGCTCTGGCCAGTTTCCTCAGCCACCAGCGCAGCTATCATCGGGGGCTGCTGTCCATCAATCTGAGCGAATTCTCGGCGGCCACCCAGGACCGGCTGCAGTTCCTGCAGCAGTCATTTCTGCACCAGGGCTTCGCCCGTGAAACCGCTCATCAGTTAGCCCTGACCCAGCTCGATCGCCAACTGGAGCTCCAGGCCAACCTGCTGGCCTACGCCGACGTCTTCCGAGTCGTTGCGCTCCTGTTTCTACTCACCCTGCCGCTGGTGTTCTGGCTCAGTCGACCCCCGTCGCCAGATCAGCCGGGCTGAACCTGGGACCGACCATTTCGCCGAGCCCCAACCGACCCAGAAAAAAGGATGACCCCGAAATCGGCATCATCCTCGATTGAGCGTGTAGTTGAGTCAGGCGTGGAATCTAGACCGGCAGACTGCCGGCCTGAATTCTGCGCAGGACAGTCGCCAGGGTGTCGAGCTCGCTGAAGGTGTTGTAGAACGCCAGCGAGGGACGCACTGGGCTTGTCTGATGGAGACGGACACCTCTGATAGACACTGAAGCCCAGAGAGGT
>CAWUMD010000249.1:0-2988 GCA_963923365.1 uncultured bacterium | reverse complement strand
GGCTGCTGCCCATGACCTACCGCTGCTGCCCGGTCGGCAACTCCACCTGGAGCCGGTGAGCGCGGGCTGAGGGCTCCGGTCGCCGCGAGCGGGTGCGGATCGCCGATAATCGTTGCGGTTCCGTTACACAAGGACAGCCATGGCTCCGGCGACCCAGACCTACGACGCAATCGTGATCGGCTCCGGCATCGGTGGTCTGGTGACGGCAACCCAGCTGGCGGCCAAGGGCGCGAAGACCCTTGTTCTGGAACGCTACCTGATTCCCGGCGGCAGCGCCGGGGCCTTCCGGCGCCAGGGCTACACCTTCGATGTCGGGGCCTCGATGATCTTCGGCTTCGGCGATCACGGCACCACCAACCTGCTCACCCGCGCCCTGGCGGACGTGGGACAGTCCCTGGAGACGCTTCCCGACCCGGTGCAGATTCACTACCACCTGCCCAACGGCCTCGACCTGAAGGTGCACCGGGACTACGAGGCCTTCCTGAAGGAACTGGGCGATCGCTTCCCAGAGGAGCGGGAGGGCATTCGCCGCTTCTACGACGAGTGCTGGAAGGTGTTCAACTGCCTGAACGCTATGCCCCTGCTCTCGCTCGAGGAGCTGAAGTACCTGATGACGGTGTTCTTCAGTCATCCCCTCGCCTGCCTGGGGCTGGTGCGCTACCTGCCGACCAACGTCGGCCAGTTCGCCCGCCAGTTCATCCGCAACGAGGAACTGCTGAAGTTCATCGACATGGAGTGCTACTGCTGGTCGGTGGTGCCCGCTGACCGCACGCCGATGATCAACGCCGGGATGGTGTTCAGCGATCGCCACTACGGTGGCATCAACTATCCCAAGGGCGGGGTCGGCCGGATTGCCGAGAAGCTGGTCGAGGGACTCGAACAGCATGGTAGCGAGATCCGCTACGGCGCCCGGGTGACCCGCATCCTGCTGGAGAACGGTCGGGCCGTGGGGGTGAAGCTGGCCAACGGCGAGGAGATCCGGGCCAAACGGGTGATCTCCAATGCCACCCGCTGGAACACCTTCGGGGAACTGCTGCCCGCCGAGGTTAAGCCCGCCGCCGAAACCGGCTGGGAGAAGCGCTACCAGCAGTCCCCCAGTTTCCTCAGCCTGCACCTGGGGGTCGAGGCTAACCTGCTGCCTGCGGGCACCGAGTGCCACCACATCCTGCTGGAGGACTGGCAGCGGCTGGAGGACGAGCAGGGGACGATCTTCGTCTCGATTCCGACGCTGCTCGACCCTGATCTGGCGCCTGAAGGACAGCACATCATCCACACCTTTACCCCCAGCTGGATGCGCGAGTGGGAGGGCCTCTCCGCCAGTGCCTACGCCGAGAAGAAGGAGGCCGCAGCTCAGCGGCTGATTCAGCGCCTGGAGGCGATCTTCCCAGGGCTGGAGGCGGCGATCGACTACCAGGAGGTGGGAACGCCGCGCACCCACCGTCGCTTCCTGGGTCGCAGCAACGGCACCTACGGCCCGATCCCCCGCCAGACCCTGCCCGGTCTGCTGGGGATGCCCTTCAACCGCTCGGCGATCCCCGGCCTCTATCTGGTCGGTGACAGCTGCTTCCCCGGTCAGGGCCTGAATGCGGTTGCCTTCTCGGGCTATGCCTGCGGTCACCGGGTGGCCGCTGATCTGGGATTGGTCTGAGGAACCCCGCCATGAACAGTGACGAACTGGCCCGCTACATCGAACAGACCGATGGCATCACCAAGCCCTGGCTGCTGGTGCAGCTGCGGATGGAGAAGCTCAGGGAGCTCAGGGATGAGCTCACCCCCGGGGAGTACGAGACTCGGCTGGCCGAGCTGCACCGGGATCTGGCCCAGTTGGGTGAATGGTGGAAGGGCCGGGAGGCGGAGGCGTTCGGTGCCGCTCCCCCGATGGAGGATGACCATGACCGCTGAGCTGCGCCGCTACCGGATTTCACCCCTGGTGCGGGGGACGCTGCTGCTGCTCTACCTGGCCCTGACCCTGCCGCTTCCCGCCCTGGCCCATACCACCACTGCACCGGTGTCCCCCGAGGTGCTGGCGGCCGGTCTTGCTCTCGGCCTGGGATTGCTCTACGCCGCCCTGAGCGAGCAGGTGACCTGTGACGCCACAGGTATCCGGGTGGCCCACCCGCGCTGGTGCGCCTGGCTGTTCCGCCGCAACTGGAGTCTGGCCTGGGGGGAGATCACGGCGATCCGTGAGCGCACCACCGGCCAGGGTGGGCGGGTGCACTACCTGCTGGATGGGGCCGGAAACGGCTACCTGTTGCCGATGCGGGTGGCGGGTTTCGCAGACCTGACACGGCGTCTGCAGGCCGAGACCGGCCTCAGTACCGACAGCATCCGGCCTCTGGCCCAGGCCTGGATGTACCTGATTCTGCTGGGGATGACCCTGGCGCTGCTGCTGGTCGATCTCTGGGTCTATGCCGTGGCGCTGCCCGGGCTGTCCTAACTGCCGTAGTAGATCCGCAGGGTACGGATACCGGCCTTGCCCAGGGTCTGCTGGACGTTGGTGGCGGTACCCACCTGGGGGTAAGGACCGACCACGACGGCGGCTCCCAGGGGCAGCTGTTTCACCTGGGGTGCACCGCCCTGGAGATCCTGGGTGAGCAGTTGCTGGCTGAGGCTCTGGAAGTTCTGGCTGAGGCTGGGCACCACAACCCAGAAGCGCCGCTCCAGGGGGGTGATGTTCGCCTGGGGAAAGTCGAAGGGCAGGACATCGAGGGCGCTGATTACCTCACCGCTGGTGCGGCCGCGGGCGATCGCCAGAAAACCCTGACCGCGCAGGCTGGCTAGCAGCGTGCGGGCCTGGGCGGCGTCGCTGGCCTGTCCGACCTCGATCACCGTGCGACCGTCGAGGCTGCCGAAGCGGCTGCCGGGGGTTGTGGTCTGGATCACCTCCAGCAGGGCCTGGCTGGCGCTGTCGACGTAGATCAGGTACTCGCCGATGGCCTGGCCGCCGGAGCCGGGCTGGCTGCCGGGGGTGAAGGGCTGGGTGCTGCC
>CAWUMD010000248.1:0-3018 GCA_963923365.1 uncultured bacterium | reverse complement strand
TGCTGCTTCTCGCTGCCCAGGTGGGCCTCCAGTTCCGCCTGACGGGTCTGCAGCCCGCTGGCATGGGCCTGCAACTGTTCGAGGCGATCGCCCAGTTCCGTCTGCTGGGCCAGCTGTTTGGCCTGCTGCTGGCGCAGTTCCTCGACCCGGCTCTGGTCCTGCTGCTGCTGCTGTCCGAGCAACTGCCGTCGGTTCTCGGTGTCCTGCAGCTGCTGGCGGGCCTTCTGCAGCAGCAGAGTCTGTTCCGCTACCCGGGCCTCCTGGGTCTGGACGGCCTGCTGGCGCTGCTGCCACTCGCCGTGGATCGGCGATTCCTCCAGTTGGGCCAACTGCTGGCGCAGCTGCTGCAGTTCCGTTTCCAGGCCGGGTAGGTCGCCGGTGAGGGCGCTGGAACGCTGCTGGGCGGCGATCGCCTCCTGCCGTGACTGCTCCAGTTGCTTGCCCAGCTGGGCCTCATCGGAGCGCAGGCGGCTGAGGCGCTGCTGCAGCTGCTGGGTCTGCAGTTCCAGTTCCCGCTGCTGCTGGCGGGCGGCAGCCAGCTCCTGGGTGCGATCCTTCACGGCCTGCTGCAGCTGGCTGATCTTCAGCTCGCTGCGATCCAGAATCTCGGCCAGTTCCGCCAGTCGGGCCCGTAGCTGCTGCACTTCGGCGGATTCGCCCTCGTCCGTGCGGCCGAAGCTGAGGCTGCCGGGGCGACGGCTGAGACTGCCGCCGGTCATGGCCCCGCTGGGTTCGAGCAGTTCGCCGTTCAGGGTGACGATACGGTACTTGCCCAGCTGACGGCGGGCACTGGCCAGATCCTCGAAGATTACCGTGCTGCCGAAGACGTAGCTGAAGATGTCCTGGTAGCGGTCGTCGCAGTCGATCAGGTTGAGGGCGTGGTCGACCATGCCCTCGGGTCGCTTCCAGGCGGGAATGTCCGCCAGGGGCACCGGCCGGATCTTGTTCATCGGCAGGAAGGTGATCCGTCCGGCCTTCTTCTGCTTCAGCAGTTCGATCCCGGCGGCGGCGACGCCGTCGTCCTCCACCACCAGATAGCCGAGGCGGCCCCCGGCGGCGATTTCGAGGGCCAGCTGGTAGCGGGGCTCGACCCGGCCCAGGTTGGCCACCAGACCATGCACCCCCGACAGGCCCGAGTCTGTAATCAGGCGGGCGGCAGCGGTGCCCTGGGTCTCCTGCAGGGCCTGGGTGAGGGTTTCGGCTTTGTCCAGCTGGCGCTGCTTCTCCCGCTCCTCCTTCTCCAGGCGCTCCCGAGTCTGGCGCTGGATCTGCAGTTCCTCCTCGGTCATCGCCAGCCGCTGGGCGGCCTTGGCGACGGTGGCCTCGGCGGCCTGCTGCTGGGGGGTGGCCTGCTCCAGTTGGGACTCGACCGCCTGGCGTTCCTGGCTGAGGCTGGCCAGGGCCTGCTCCTGTTCCTGGATGCGGCGGCCCAGCAGGTCCTGGCGTTCCCCCAGCTGGGCCTGCTC
Source organism: uncultured bacterium (assembly GCA_963923365.1). GTDB lineage: Bacteria > Cyanobacteriota > Cyanobacteriia > Synechococcales > Synechococcaceae > CAWUMD01. Next base: position 1,552 of record CAWUMD010000248.1, on the reverse strand, counting down.
GGCCCGACCGGGTTCCAGCTGGGCGGCGATCGCATCGGCCCGCTGGCGCAGCTGGGTCTGGCGCGTCACCCAGTCCTTCGATTCGCTGGCGATCGCGTTGGCGGCCTGACGGCAGCGCTCCAGTTCGGCCTGCGCTGCGGCCTGCTCCTTCTCCAGCCGGTTGAGGGTGCGTTCCTGCAGTTCCGCCGCCTGCCGGGCCAGGTTCTGCAGTTCCGTCTGGCGCTGCAGTTGCTGCTGCTGCAGTTGGGCGATCTGGGCCTCTCCCTGCTCCCGGGCCTGCTGCAGATCCGCCTGCTGGCGTTCGATCTGGCGCTGTTCGGCGGCGTTGCCCGCCAGTTCCGCCTGCACCTTCAGCAGCTGGTCCTCGCCCAGGGCCTTGACCCGCTGGTCCAGCTCCCGCAGCTGGATTTCACCGCGGGCGATCTCGGCTCCCAGGGCGGTGATCTGTTCATCGAGCTGGATGCGCTGGCCGGCGGCGGCGGTGATCTGCTGCTCTAGGGCGATCGCCCGCTGCTGGCCCTGGCGCCAGAGCAGCACCGCTTCCCACTGGCTCTTCTGCTCCAGGTCCTCGCGCAGGCTGCGGTACTTCTCCGCCTTGGCCCGGTCCTTGGCCAGTCGTTCCAACTGCTCCACCAGTTCCTGCTCGACGATGCGGCAGCGTTCCTCCCGCTCCCGCACGCCGTCCAGCTTGGTCTTGGCCTGGTCGATCTTGCGGTCGAACTGGGCCACCCCCGCCAGCTCGTCGATGATCTGGCGGCGATCGCGGGGGCTCATGGAGATGATCCCGGTGACGTCCCCCTGGAGGACGACGTTGTAGCCCTCGGGGTAGATGCGCAGCCGGTAGAGCTGTTCGTGGAGCTGCTGCAGAGTGCAGGGCTCCCCGTTCATGTAGTAGGTGCTGGTGTAGGTGCCCGAGGGGGTAACTCGCAGACGGCGGCTGACGGTCCAGAGCAGATCGCCACGGCGGATGCCCAGGGCTTCGGCTTCCGGGTCCTCATCCATCTCGCCGGGGTCCCAGTCGTTGAGGTCGAAGGTGACGCTGACGTTGGCCTCGACGGTGGAACGGCTGCGACTCATCTGGGCCGAGTTGACCAGATCCGGCAGCTTGTCGGCCCGCATCCCCTTGGAGCTGGAGAGGCCGAGGGCGAACAGTAGGGCGTCGAGGATATTCGACTTGCCGGAACCGTTGGGACCGGTGACGACAGTGAATTCCGGCAGCAGCGGAACGCGGGTGGTGCCCCCGAAGGACTTGAAGTGGGTCAGTTCGATCTGACGGATGTAGACCAAGGTCGCGGCACCGGCCGGAAAATCAAAGGGTAGTGTACCGGCTCAGGGGTCGCTGGCAAGCGACGGAGTCGCTGGGGGATAGAACACCGCCAGCCAGACCGTCGGCTGCTGGGGATCGGTAGTGGCGACCCGGTGGCGGCAGTGGGCGGGCAGAAAGACCCAGTCGCCGACTGTCAGCTCCTGCGGTCGACTGTCGGCATACTCCAGGCGGGCACTGCCGCTGAGCAGCACCACCCATTCGTCCTCGTCCTGGTCGTACCAGAAG
>CAWUMD010000247.1:0-3046 GCA_963923365.1 uncultured bacterium | reverse complement strand
CTGGCGCCCGGGCGCCAGGCCCCACTGCACCAGGGTGCGACGGATCAGCAACCGCGTCAGGGTGACCAGGGCCAGCAGGATGTCCAGGGGACCTCCCAGGCGACCCAGGGTCCGCCAGATGTAGCGCACCCATTCCAGACCCCGATCAATCTCGACCCGTAGCGACCAGCGTTCGGGGATAGCGGGTTTCGGCGGCGTACTCGGGGGAGCCATGGCAATGGAGACCTGCAGGCCGGGCTGAAATTGGCCCTATTCTTCCAGCTTTCGGTCGGGTTGTGGAGAGGGAGATGGCGGGCTCAGCGGTAATGGCGCTGGCTCCAGCAGTGAAGGACAAAGCTGCTCGGAGACTCGCCACTGTCGAGGGCGTGCAGGGCCCCCAATTCCCGTTGCAGATCCGGTCGGGTGCGGACCCGGGTTTTGAGCATGGGACTGTGGGGGTGGATGTCGGCGGCGATGCGGAATTCCAGTTCGAGAGCACTGTGGCCAGGGTCGGTCGGACAGTTGCGATCGCCCAGGAACCGTTCCACGGCTCGCAGGGCCAGAATCAGCGTCCCCAGTTCCTCTTCGTGGATCGGTTGCAGTCCCTCGAGGGGGTGAATACTGCCGCAGCGGATTTCCGGCAGGCGCTGATCCGGGCGGGTCTGGAAGTCGACGAACAGGCAGTCCTGGCTGGTCAGGGCTTCCTGCTGCTCGGCGGTGGTGACGGCGGTCTGGACCTGATCCCGGAAGCGGCGGAGGGATTCCAGGCTGCGGTAGAAAACCAGGGTGCGGGTGCCGCTGGCATTGCCCAGACTGCAGGCGTAGAGGGTGAGATCCTCAAGCCCGGGACAGCGGATCTCCACCAGGCCTGCCTGCTCGAACCAGCTCCAGGCCTGCCGTTTCCAGATCTGCTGGGCGACTGCCTCCAGCCGCAGGAATTCCGGCGTCCGGTAGACCTCCGGCTGCAGCAGCAGCGGGCTGAGATCGACGAACAGGTCATCGAGGATCGGCAGCTCCGGGGCATAGGCGATCGCGATCCCCAGCTCCTGCAGGGCGCCGCGCAGATAAAGCTGCTGTTCGTGGCTGCGCACGAACACCCGCCGGGGACGGTAAGGCAGTCCCAGGTCACCGGGACCGGGATTGGGGGTTTCCATGGCCCGCAGCAGCCCACGTACCAGGGCCTCGGGGCCACTGCCGGCATCGATGAAGTCCTGGTGGCGGACGAAGTTGCGATCGCGATCGACCCAGAGCAGCAGATCGCGGCTGAGGGCTCCCTCCAGCCCCAGCCCGACGGCGAGGCGATCGCCCTCCCAGTCAACCCCGGGCTGGGGCAGGGCCAGCAGCCGCTGGATTGTCGTGCGAGGGAGTGCGGACATCGATCTCGGGCCTGGAAAATGCGCTGCCTATAATCAAGGCATCGGACCTGCGGGATCCGCTCAATCCTGCGAAAGCCTTAACGCCCTCACCCTGCGGGCACCTTTTCAGATAGCCAAGGAGCCAAGTCCGCATGAGCGAAGCCACCCTCAACCAGCGCGGCATCCTGATCAGCCAGACCGCCCTCAATCAGCTCAAGGCCCTGCGGCAACAGCAGGGGACTGACCTGCTGCTGCGGGTGGGCGTACGCCAGGGCGGCTGCTCCGGCATGTCCTACACCATGGATTTCATCGCTGAGGACGGCATCCAGCCCGCCGATGAGGTCTACGACTACGACGGCTTCCGGGTGGTCTGCGATCCCAAGAGCCTGCTCTACATCTACGGCATGCAGCTCGACTTCAGCACGGCTCTGATCGGGGGTGGTTTCCAGTTCATCAACCCCAATGCCACCCAGACCTGTGGGTGCGGGAATTCCTTCTCAGCCTGATTCCGGCAGGAGGCCCTATGGCCGACGCCCTTGTTCCCCGTATCGAACTATTTGACGGCCTCTTTGAGGAGCTGGATGACGTGAGCCTGCGGCGGGACCGGACCACCGGTCTGCGTTCTGCGAAGCTCACCTTCCTGGCGCTCAAGGCTCTGGAGCGGTTCCGGAGTTTCACCAGCAGTTTTGCCCAGGCGCTGCGGCTGACTGACAGCGAGGGGGTACTGCTGCTTGAACCCAGTTCCACCCGCGTGATCTTCGGCGGCGATGACGGTGATGAGCTGCGCGGGGTGGAATTCGTGGTCGAGATCGACCGGGATGACCACTGGGAGCGCTTCCTGCGCTTCATGCAGCGGTATGCAGCCGCCAACGGGATGGCGTACGGTGATCGCTGACGCATTCCCGAGCTGAACCCATGAATATCGCGGTCACCGGGGCTACCGGTTTCGTCGGCAGCCGCCTCTGTGAACGTCTGCTGGAAGGTGGTCATACGCTGGTGATTCTCAGCCGCAATCCCCAGGCGGCCCGGCGGCAGTTTCCCCAGGCGGACTGCCGCCCCTGGGACCCGGCCTCGGGGGTGCAGCCGGACCTGAGCGGCTGCGAGGCCATCGTTAATCTGGCGGGCGCGCCGATTGCCGACGAGCGCTGGACCGAGGCCCGCAAGCAACTGATCCGCGACAGCCGCATCCGGGGGACCGAGGCCCTGGTGACGGCCGCGACGGCGCAGTCGAGCCGTCCGCAGGTGCTGATCAATGCCTCGGCCATCGGCTACTACGGCAGCAGTGAGACGGCCACCTTCACCGAGGCCAGCCCGGCGGGCAACGATTTCCTGGCCCAGGTCTGCCGCGACTGGGAAGCGGCCGCTCTGACCGCCGAGACCCAGGGCATCCGCACGGTGGTGCTGCGGTTGGGCATCGTGCTGGGCAATGGCGGGGCGATCGCCAAGATGCTGCTGCCGTTCCGTACCTTCGCCGGGGGGCCGCTGGGCAGTGGCCGCCAGTGGTTCTCCTGGGTGCAGCGGGAGGATGTGGTCAACCTGATTCTCTGGGCCCTGGAGCGCTCCGATTGCCGGGGTATCTACAACGCTACGGCTCCCTCGCCGGTGCGCATGAGCGAGCTCTGCCAGGTGCTAGGCAAAGTGCTTTCGCGTCCCTCCTGGCTGCCGGTGCCGGACTTCGCCCTGCAGGCACTGCTGGGGGATGCCGCCCAGGT
>CAWUMD010000246.1:0-3048 GCA_963923365.1 uncultured bacterium | reverse complement strand
AGAACCGCAGACGGCAGAACCGCAGACGGCAGAACCGCAGACGGCAGAACCGCAGACGGCAGAACCGCAGGTCATCTGCACCACTCGACCGGTCACTGAGCCGAAACGGGACGTGAGCATTCTGCTGGCCGAGGACGATGCAATCATCGCCATGGCGATCGCTGATAGTCTGGGCAGCCGCAACTACCGGGTATCCGTCGCCTCCTGCGGGGTGACGGCCCTGACGATGTTTAGCGAGCTGTGTCCCGATCTGCTGATTCTGGATGTGCAGATGCCCAACCTCTCGGGTCTGGAGGTGATTCGCCGCATCCGGGCCCTGCCCGTGGGCCACAACGTGCCCATCCTGGCTATGACCGCCTACGCCCACCCCAACGACCAGGACGCAATTCGACAGGCCGGAGCCAGCGACTACCTGAGCAAGCCGATTCCCTTTGCCCGGCTACTGGAGCGGATCGAGGTGCTGCTGCGCTGCGCCTGATCCACAGCCAGGCCCTCAGGCGCTGCGGGTCGGCTGCTGGGGAAATTCCAGCCGGAGGGTTGCCTCGGCCCCGCTGCCCGTGACCTGAAGCTGACCCTGCAGCTGTCGGGTCAGGGCCGCAATGATCTGCTGGTCCTGCACCGGGCATTGCTCCAGCAGGGAGGGGCCGTCGTTTTCGGGTCGGTCGAGGGCGATCGCTACCCACCCCCCATCTGCGCTCAGGGTCAGGATCAGGGGCGAGGCCTGCCCGGGGGAGGGGCCCTGGGCAAACAGCAGCTCCTGCAGAATCAGCGCCATGGGCATGGCCTGGGTCGGGTGGATGGCCAGACCGGGGTCGCAACTCACCTCGAACCGGACCGCAGCAGTTTCCCCGGGCGTACTCTTCAGAAACGCCAGCAGATCCTGCAGGTAGGGAATCAGCAGCAGCCGATCCACCGCCCGGGGATCGAGATGGGTCTGGGCCAGGGAGATAGCGTAGATCTTCTGATGAATGTTCTCCAGCACCGATCCGGCTTCCGGGTGACTGTGGCGATAGAGATTCACCAGACTGCAGATGGTGGTCAGGTTGTTCTTCACCCGATGCATCAGTTCGCGGTGCAGCACCTGCTGCTGACTGAGCAGGTCAAGATACTGGGTGATGTCGTAGCCCAGCCAGTGGCAGAACAGCAGACGGTCCTGGACATCGCGGATCGGTCGGGCTTTCCAGATTTCGATACTGGTCCGGCCATCCGCATTCAGACACCGCAGCAGAATGTCATTGCCATCCATCGCCTGCAGCCATTCCTGGTATCTGAACTCGTCCTCCAGGCTCTGATCCGCATCCTGGAGCAGACTGCCCAGCTGGGACGACTCCAGCTGGGCCAACCGGAAACGTTGACCGAGGCTTTCCACCGTCCGGTTCAGCAGCTCGCTCGTATCGACGCACCGTCGCTGGCAGTAGGCTTCGTTGCAGGCCACCACCCGCCCATGGCGATCGCTGCGGACGTAGAGCACGGGCAGGGTGGTGATGATCGCGTTCAACTCCCGCTGCGGTTTCAGGTTATGGCCAATCGGCTTCACATTCGGGTGCTGGGTCGGATCCAGATGCACTACCGCCAGCCCCTGCTCGAGCACCTCCTGCGGCTGATTAAGCAAGGTCACGGTCACCCAGTTGATGATCTGCTGATCCCGCTGAATCGGGAGGGCGAACTCATACTGCTGCCGCTTCAGACCCCGCAGGACCATCAGTCGCCAGCGCCGCGGCACCCGCTGCCAGAGCACGGGCAGCGCCTCGGGATAAAGCTCCCGCCAGTGGTGATTGCTGATCAGCAGCTGTGCCTGCGCCACGCCCCCGCGCAGATCCAGGACAGCGGCCGCACCGGGCAGATGCTCGATCAACCGGTTGAAGAGCTGCGACAGATCCAGGAGGCGAAGAAAGCCGCTGGAGCCCATCTCAATCGTTGGGGAGCTGAGGAGACTGGCGGGGCACTCGGCTGCAGCGTTCACTGAGGGTGAGGCTGAGGAAGCAGTATTCGGTCTCGTCGATGAACGAGACCTCCGAATCCAGACTGCGGGCCAGGGCCTGGGCGATCGACATCTGGGTACGAATCCGCTGCTTGACCAGCTCCGAGGAACGTCGGCCATCGAGGAATCGATCGAGACCGCTGGGCTTCTTCATCAGCAACGAGAGACCGATGCGCGATCCGATGCAGGTGAGGTTGATCACCATCTCCTGGGCCGGGTCGCCGATCTGATCGGCGATTTCCAGCAGTTCGGCAATCAACATCACTAGCGTGATGCTGTCTCCGAAGAAGTCATGGGTACTGCCAACAAGACTGAAGGGGCGATCGCCCAGGGTCATGCGCACCAGCGGCGTCAGCAGCTCCGCCACCGGCATCGGATGCGAGGGATTCTGCTCGCGGCGGCTGTAGAGCAGTCCCATCAGGCGCCGCATCAGGAAGTGACTGTGGGAGGTCTGGTCCTGCTCGGCCTTCAGCTCCCGCATGAACCGCTCACCCCAGAGGCTGTTGAGACTGTTGTGGCGGATGCGCTGCTCCAGTTCACCGATGAAGGTCTGCAGGCGGCTGTCCAGGCTGGTCAGACGATCGACCACATCAACCGCCAGCTCCCGCACGGGCGATTCCATCTGAGGCGTCGGGGCGAGGCGCGAGGCAGTCAGACTGGCCTGTAGCTGAGCCGGATGGACCGGCTTGCAGAGAAAGGCGGTGGGGTTGGTTCCGGCGGCACGGGCAACGGTCTCAGGGTCGGAGTAGGCGGTCAGATAGAGAATGGGGACCGGGCTCTGCTGACGGATCATGGCACCCAGATCGATCCCATCGAGCGGACCGCCCAGATTGATATCGAGAATCACCAGATCAAAGCGGTGGCGGCGGAACTCGGTCAGGGCATCATCGAAGGTCGCAGCGTGGCGAACCAGGTCGAACCCCTGCTGCTGCAGATCGGATTTCAGACTGAGGGCAATCAACTGCTCGTCTTCGACAATCAGGGCCTGGTTCATTGGGGAGCACTCCAACGCATCACCCACCGGTCCCCGGGTGGGGGTCAGGCTGGGGAATCTTGGACAAGGTTAA
>CAWUMD010000245.1:0-3049 GCA_963923365.1 uncultured bacterium | reverse complement strand
TGATCAAGGTGCTGGAGCACCGCCCCACCGCCCTGCGCTGCTACGCCGAGCGTTCCTTCCTGCGGGAGCTGGAAGGTGGCTGTCAGGTGCCCATCGGCGTCAACACCGTGATTGAGGGTGACCAGCTCACCCTCACCGGCATGGTCGCCAGCCTGGATGGCAAGCGCCTGATCCGTGATGCCGTCAGCGGTCCCGCCGACACCGCCGAAGACCTAGGCAAGGCACTGGCCGCCAAGCTCAAGGAGCAGGGCGCCGGTGAAATCCTGGCGGAAATCTTCGCCACCGTCCGCCCGGAGGCCTGATCGATGAGCCATAAGGGCGTCACCGTCTGGTTCACCGGCCTCAGCGGCGCGGGCAAGACCACCATCCGTGAAGTGGTGGAAGCCAAGCTGCGGGAACGCGGCTGCAAGGTGGAAGTGCTCGATGGCGATATCGTGCGCGAAAACCTGACCCGTGACCTCGGCTTCAGCCCCGAGGATCGCGAGGAGAACATCCGCCGCATCACCTTCGTGGCCCAGTTACTGACCCGCAACGATGTGATTGTGCTGGTCTCGGCTATTTCCCCCTACCGCTCGATGCGGGATACGGCCCGCGAGAAGATCGGTAACTTCGTCGAGGTCTACGTCAGCGCCCCCCTCGAGGTCTGCGAGGCCCGGGATGTGAAGGGTCTCTATCAGAAGGCCCGGGACGGCAAGATTCCCCACTTCACGGGCATCGACGATCCCTACGAGCCGCCCCTCAGCCCCGAGGTGAACTGCGCCACCCACGAGGAAACCCTCGAGGAGAGCGCCACCAAGGTGCTGGCCCGTCTGGAGGAGCTGGGCTACGTCTAGCCCTCGCCCATCTAGACCCCGAAGCACTGCCTCCGCAGCGGAGGCAGTGCTTTTGACCGTTCAGGAGCCCTGTGGTGCCGAACCTCTGGACTGCTGATCCGCGCCTCGTTACCCTGGCGATCGCCCTGACGGGGTTCGGTGCTTTCGTGGCGGAACGCTGGCCGCCGGAGGTGACGGCGCTGCTGATCACCCTGGCGCTGATCCTGACGGGGCAGGTGACCCCAGAGCAGGGCTTTGCCGGGTTCGCCAATCCGGTGCCTCTGACGGTGCTGGCCATGCTGCTGTTCAGCGAGGGGCTGGTGAGCAGCGGCGCGCTGACGCCCCTGCGGGACTGGCTGGTCACCCACGGTGGCGATCGCCCCGGCCGCCAGATTCTGCTGCTGGGGCTGGTGATCGGGCCCCTCAGTGCCTGCCTGAGCAATACCGCCCTGACCACACTGTTCATTCCCGTCGTCCGATCCTGGAGTCGCCGCAGCGGTACGCCCGTGGCCAAGCTCCTGATACCGGTCTCCTACTTCACCATTCTCGGCGGCATGACCACGCTGATCGGCACGGCAGCCAACCTGCTGGGCAGTCAGCTGGCGGTGCAACTGGGCTACCGGCCCTTCGGCCTGTTCGAGTTCGCCCCTGCGGGGGTGATCTTCTGGCTGATCGGGCTGGTCTACCTCAGTCTGCTGGGGCATCGCCTGCTGCCGGAAGGAGAGGGAGCCCAGGCTACCGAAGACGGAGCCGAACTGCCGGGCTGGCATCCCTGGAAAGCGCCGCTGGCGATCGCGATTCTGGCAGCGGTAATCCTGGTGGTCACCCTGGACTGGTTACCCCTGCTGGTGGCGGCCTGGCTGGGCGTCGCCACGCTGATTCTCAGCGGTGTCCTGGCCACCGATCAGCTCTACAGCTGTCTGCGCTGGGACGTGATTCTGCTGCTGGCGCTGCTGCTGCCCCTGGGGGATGCCATGCAGGCCAGTGGCGCGACCGACTGGCTGGCGGCCCGGATGCTGAGCTGGACGGTGGGTCTGCCGGAGTGGGAGGTGCTGCTGGTGTTCTTCACGATCACCGCCCTAATCACCGAGTTTCTGAGCAATATCGGCGCTGTGCTGCTGCTGCTGCCGGTGGCCGTCACCGTGGCCAGTCAGTTGGGCCAGAATCCCCAGAACGCTATGCTGGCGGTGATCTTCGCGGCCTCCAATAGTTTCCTCACTCCCATCGGCTACCAGACCAATACGCTGGTCTACCGGGCCGGTGGCTACCGGTTCGGGGACTTCCTGCGGGTGGGTCTGCCCCTGGCGCTGCTGCTGGCGATCGCCACGCCGCTGCTGCTTGCCACACTCTACTGAGCGAGATTGACGATGACCGGACCCTGTCCCTGCGGCGGCTTCAGCTATGACAGCTGCTGCGGCCCCCTGCACCGGGGTGAGAAAACGGCCACCACGGCGGAGCAGCTGATGCGATCGCGTTACTCGGCCTACGCCCTGGGTCTGGAGGACTATCTCCTCGACACTCACCAGTCCCGGCAGTCGCGGGCCCGGCGCCGTCGGGACCTGCAGGCCAGCCTGGGGAAACTGGACTGGCAGGGGCTGCGCATCCTCGACCGTCAGGACGGCGGGGCCACTGACCTGAGCGGCACCGTCACCTTCGAGGCCCGCTACCGCTACGCTGGTCAGCTGGCGGTGCTGCGGGAATGTTCCCGCTTCGGGCGAGAGAACAACCGGCCTGATGGCCGCTGGCTCTACCAGGAGGCCCTGCAGCTGACCGACTCCGGGGTGGACGGATGAGACGGCTGGCGGTGCTGCTGCTGCTCCTGGTCGGGCTGGGGACGGCGCCCAAAGCCCTGGCGGTGCCCGGCTGGGTACAGTGGCAGACTCCCGATGGCGTCGTGCGGCTGGAAACGCCGCCGGGCTGGCAACCGGTCCAGGACGGCGGCCCGGCCGCACTACTGCTGCGCGATCCGATCTGGCGCAGCGAGAACGTCAGCGTCATCCGCAGCCCGCTGGCGGTGCGCGAGTCGATTCGGGCTCTGGGCAGCCCCAGCGAGGTGGGCTACATCCTGCAGCGCGACTGGCTGCGGGGACCGGGTATCACGGTGGAGCTGGTGGATGCCCGGGAACGCTGGCTGGATGCCCGCCCCCTCTACGAACTGGAGTTCGCCGTGCATCGTCCCGACGGCGATCGCCACGACCTGGCAGCGGTGCTGCTGGCCCACGGAGAGGTGATTTCTG
>CAWUMD010000244.1:0-3051 GCA_963923365.1 uncultured bacterium | reverse complement strand
TCGTGGGCTCGGAGATGTGTATAAGAGACAGAACCCACCAGATCCCAGTCGCAGCCAGGGTTGAGCCAAAAAGCAGGATTTTTAATGTTTCATCCTGTAAATTGCGCGACGGTTTTGGGTAGAGGACCGCGTGGTAGGGTGTGGGAGTTCGTATCCCCCAGGTGAATAGAAACGAGTGCCTGATGAAACAGGGCTCGAACGTCGTTCAACCTTGCAGGTGGTTCGTGCGTTCAAAGCATTCTCTTTCATCACGGGCTCAGTCTCCATCCGCCGAGCATCCTCCTCCGGGAGGTGGTGTGAGCGTCCAGCCCCGATGCGGACTGGTTTCTCCTGGATGAAGTTTCCGACTGACTCGCCGGTGCTCTTTCGTGTGTTATGCGAAAGAAAATCTTCAGTGGTCTGACTTCCGCACTCGTCTTGACTGGAGCGAGTCTGGTGCCCGCCAGCCGCGCGGAACAGGTCCCAACCGCAGCCCGAACGACTGCTGTGTTGAATGCCCAGGCGATCGCCTCGGCAACCCCCTCCCAGCCGGACACCGACGTCCTCAAGGTCGGCTCCACCCTGGAGTCCCAGGGCAATCGCGTCGCCACCCCCGTCCTCGCCAAGGTCCAACGCCACGAGTACCAGGGACGTGAAGCGGCTACGCTCTACCTGAAGAATCTGCCGATCCTCACCTTCCTCGGCGATCGCCTCAGCCCGGCCCAGGAGGAACAGAAGCTTCCTTCTCCGTCGCTGGACATCGCCCGCCGGGATCTGGCCAACTCCTCCGCTCTGCTCAAGGCTTCGGCCATCGCCGCCCGTCTCAACGACGACCTGAGCAACGGCACCCTGGATGGCACCGACATCGGTGTGCGCTGGAATGCCAGCCAACGGGTACACACCATCCAGGCCGATGGCCAGACCCTGGTCACGCTTGACAGCACGACCGTCATCCCTGGGGTTTCCGCCAGCGGCAACAAGGCACTGCTGGTGGCTAATCGTCTGCGCCGCAGCCTCGGGGTCTCTCCCCTGGATGACGCCAGTCAGGCCCTGGGTAGTTTCCTGGGCAACGTCGTCGCCACAGCTAGTGGCTGGGCCTCCTGGTATGGTCCCGGCTTCCACGGCGGTCGCACCGCCAACGGCGAGCGTTTCGACATGAACGACCTGACCGCGGCCCACCGCACCCTGCCCTTCGGCACCCGTGTGCGGGTAACCAACATCGCCACCGGCAATTCGGTGGTGGTCCGGATCAACGATCGCGGTCCGTTCCACGGCAGTCGGGTCATGGACCTCTCCCGGGGGGCGGCCAGCGTCATCGGCCTGACCGCCAGCGGTGTCGCCCGCATCCGCATGGAGATCCTCGACGGTCGTCAGCAGACGGCAATGACCTACTAAGGCGATCGCCTTCATCCCCGTGGCAGGATCGAAGATTCGGTCCTGCTTTTTTGTGTCTTCGGATAAGTCCATGCAACTGCTGGAAAGCAGCCTGGCGCTGCAGCAATGGCGAGCCCGATGCGCCAGCGCCGTTGGTTTTGTGCCCACCATGGGGGCCCTGCACGCCGGGCACGCCAGCCTGATCCGCCGGGCCGCCGCTGAGAATCCCCAGGTCCTGGTCAGCATCTTCGTCAATCCGACCCAGTTCGCGCCGGGGGAGGACCTCGAGCGCTATCCCCGCACCCGATCGGCGGATCTGGCCCTGTGTGACTCTCTCGGGGTCACGGCGGTGTTTCTGCCCAGCATTAAGGACCTGTATGGGGAAGCCAGCCTGGGGGCCGGGCCAAGCGATCGCCTCACCCAGGTGCAGCCGCCCCGCCACCTCACCACCGGACTCTGCGGTCGCAGCCGCCCCACCCACTTCAGCGGGGTCGCCACGGTGGTCACCAAACTGCTGAACCTGGCCCGACCAACCCGAGCCTACTTCGGCCGCAAGGACGCTCAGCAGCTGGCAATCATCCGTCAGCTGGTGCGGGATCTGAACCTCCCCGGCGAGATCATCGGCTGCCCGATCGTGCGGGAGGCGGACGGGCTGGCCCTGAGTTCCCGCAACCGCTACCTCAGCCCCACCGAGCGACGGCAGGCGATCGCCCTCTCCCAGGGGCTGAGCCGGGCCGAGGCCCTGCTGCGGGCCGGCGTCCACGATACCGGAGAATTGATCGCAGCCGTGGAGGCCTGCCTCTCGGCCCAGCCGGATCTCCGTATCGACTACATCGAACTGGTGGACGCAGACCATCTGCAGCCGCTGGCCCGGGTCGAATCCGGGGCTCTGCTGGCCGTAGCCGCCTACCTGGGCACCACCCGTCTGATCGACAACCGTATGCTTTCCACCCGTCAACCGATCATTGCCATCGACGGACCCGCCGGGGCGGGCAAATCCACCGTCACCAAGCTGGTGGCCCGCGACCTGGGCCTGCTCTACCTCGACACCGGCGCCATGTACCGCTCCGTCACCTGGGCCGCTCGGCAGCAGGGCATTGCCCCGAATGATGCAATCGCCCTCACCCGGCTACTGGCGGATTTCGACCTGGAGCTGAAGCCGGATCGGCTTGAGGACGGCAGCCTGATCACCCGCGTCTTTGTGGCCGGGGAGGAGATCACCACCGCCATCCGTACCCCCGAGGTCACGGCCCAGGTCTCCACCGTCGCTGCCCAGGCCCCGGTGCGGGAATTCCTGGTGCGGATGCAGCGCAAGCTGGGCGATCGCGGCGGTCTGGTGGCCGAGGGCCGCGACATCGGCACCAACGTCTTTCCTCAGGCGGAGGTGAAGATCTTCCTCACCGCCACCCCCGCCGAGCGGGCCCGCCGTCGCGCCCGGGATCTGGAAGCCCAGGGTCTGACGGAGGTCGATCTGACGGCGCTGGAGCAGGAGATCCGCGATCGCGACCACCAGGACAGCACCCGCGAGATTGCGCCGCTGCGCCAGGCCGAGGATGCCTACGAACTGGTCACCGATGGCATGACCATCGAGCAGGTCGTGCAGCAGATCTGCGATCGCTACCGGGCTGTGGTCGGTTAGTCGAATTCAATCGCGTCAGGGTCATCCGGCAAAGCCATGGATGGCGTCGCCGGTGCGGG
>CAWUMD010000243.1:0-3070 GCA_963923365.1 uncultured bacterium | reverse complement strand
TCCTGGCAGGAGCGCATTGCCCGACGCGCAGCCCGGGCCTACCGCAAGGCAATCCGACGGTTGGCTGATACGCCCTGGCTGGAGGTCTGGAGCCATCGCTTCGATATGACTGCCTACGTGCGCGAAATCCGCCACGAGCCGTTCCGGCGGTATCTGGAACAGGTGACGGAGCGAGCCCGCCACCGCGACAGCCGTCAGGCCGTGCGCAAACTCTGTGAACCGGCACCGGATGGTAGTCTGCGCATTCGCCACGATCCGCCTCTGATCTGGCGCCACGCCGAAATTCCACCTGACTGGCTGGAGAATGAGCAACCCCTGGAAGAACGGGTTGCCAGCACCTATGCCACCTATCTGGCCAGTCTGAGACCCGAAACCCGACGCCTGCTGGACTGCTTCCGGATCGCCGACACTGCCAACAAGGCCGTGGGCGTTGGCTCGATTGGTACCCGCTGCTCCATCGGCCTGTTCCTGGGACCGCGGGAGGATGACATCCTGGTGCTGCAGAGCAAACAGGCCGAACCCTCGGTGCTGGCCCCCTATGCCACCAGCCCGGCCCCGGATCACCAGGGTCAGCGGGTGGTGGAAGGCCAGCGGCTGATGCAGACCGTCAGCGACCTCTACCTGGGCTGGACTACCAACGCCCACGGCGAGCAGCTTTACTGGCGCCATTTCCGCGACTGGAAGGGCTCGGTGGAACTGGAGGCCCTCGACGCCGAGGGCCTGCGCACCTACGGCAAGCTCTGTGCCGCTGTGCTGGCCAAGGCCCACGCCCGCTCCGGCGACCGGGTGGCAATTGCCACCTACCTGGGTGAAAGCCGCAGCTTCGACGCAGCCATGACTGCCTTCGCTACGGCCTACGCCGATCAGTCGGATGCCGATTACCGGCAACTGCTGCAGGCTATCTCCACGGGACGACTGAGCACCTCGACCGTGTTCTGAGCAGCCTACGACGGCCCAGCTTCACAGACGCAGAGCCAAGCCCACAGCCCGGTCAGGGGGATGGCATCTTCGGGCGACCGACTGGAGCCACTCCGATGCCCTGGCACCCGACCGACCGCGAGTCCATCCGCTTCCACCTGCAGCTGCCGTCCACTGCGACGACTCTGGCCGCCCTGGATGCAGCGATGGCGATCGCCGAGGAACCGCAGATTATTACGGCACAGCAGGCGATCGCCGACCTCGATGACCTGATGACGGATCTGCTGACGATGCGTCGGGACGGCAGCGGGGCCCTGCGGCGGGCCGATGTGCTCGAGTGGGATGCTCCCGCCCGCGTCCGCAATCTGGAGCAGGCGATCGCCCACGAACGACAGGTACTGACTCTCTGCCTGGGTGAGTTCGGGGCGGCCCTGACGGCACAGCCGGGGTCCGCTGTTCTGGAGCGCAGCTGATGGCCACCATTCAGAATCAGACCCAGACTGCGGTTCCCGTCAGTCCGCCGCCGGTGCGGATCGAGCTGGCTCTCACCGCTGTGGTCGCGGGCCTGTCGGTGCTGGTGTCCTCGGTGAGCGTGGTGCTCTGGCGTCGGGCGATCACACCAGTCTGACCAGGACTGCAAAGAAGCTGAAGTTGGACCGCAATCCGGGTACCGGTCGCTATAAAACACGGGCAGTTACGTCTTCATCCCAATGATCCACAACTACCCGGAACTGACCCAGGACCTGAACCGGTCGCTGGCACAACTGCACCATGAGATTCCGGACACCCTGAAGGGCTTCGGGCTGATGGCCCGCAGCACCCACAGCGATGGTGCCCTCAGCGCCAGAACCAAGGAACTGATCGCCATGGCCATCGGCATTGCCGGTCGCTGCCAGGGCTGTCTGGGCTTCCATGCCAAAACCCTGGTGCAGATGGGCTGCACCAGAGCCGAGTTCCTGGAGATGCTGCAGGTGGCGATCTATATGGGTGGCGGCCCCTCCCTGATGACCGCTGCCGAGGCCCTGCAGGCCTACGAAGCCTTCGGTGGCGAGATGGCGGAGCCGGCAGCCGACCACTGAGGTCTCAGAGTCGGGAAGACGGGCAGGGGCGGATCCGGTTGAACCGGGACAGGTCAATGAGTCGGGTGTCGCCCCGGGTCTCCACCATGTCCTCGAAACAGTACCCCCGGGCAATCTGCTCCACCGGATAACTGTCCCGGGCATGAATGGACCGCTCCAGGTCTTCATCGACACCACTGAAAGCCACAATGATTTCGCCGTTGCCCTGCGCCAGAGCAGCAGGGGACAGTCGAGCCAGGGGACTGGCTGCGTCGATGACATGCATGCCTGTCCAGGTGAGGAGGAAGGCAATGCTGTCCTCCCGGATCAGGGGCAGGGGGTAGAGACGCCGCAGGCGATGGCCCTCCTGACTGACCTCATCCACAGCCAGCACGGCCTTGAGACGAGCATCAAGGATGGTGTTCCGCCGTTCGTTGACCACCCGGAAAAACAGGGTATCGACCCCGTTCCAGGGATGGATAACCGCTACCTGCGAGAAGCGGATGCGGGCCGTACTCCGGGAGAAGCGGGCGAAGATCAAGGCTGTGGTGAGGGCAAAGTAGCCCAGCCCGACCAGGTGTTCGGCAATCACCAGACCGTGGCCAAGGAGACTGACAGGTTGGAGGCTGGGGACCCCAGCCGACCCCAGGGTCTGGGCACTGAACAGATAGAGGATACTGGGGTCGGTGTTGCCATACCCCCGTAGCCCGGACGGGTCGAGGCGGTATAGACCCACAAAGATCAGGTTGATCAGCAGAAAGCCAAGCAGAATCAGACCAAAGAACAGGGGCCAGGAGACGAGGCGCAGCAGCAGGTAAGGGTCCCGCCAGTGGCGGTACCAGAGCTGATCCGTTGCCGTGGTGAACAGGCCGCGATGCCGCTGCAGGGTTTCGGTGGAGGAGATCGGGCGAGCAGTGCGCTGCCGCCGGCCCCGGCGTGGATACAGGGGACTCACCAGCTACCGGCCACCGAGGCTGCGGGCCAGGACGAAGCCTCCGACCCCCAGCAGGAACCAGGCGAAGCTTTTCTGCAGGCCGTGGGTCGGCAGCCGATGGGAAAGCCAGCCACCCAGGAGCGTACCCCCTGCGGCAAAG
>CAWUMD010000242.1:0-3074 GCA_963923365.1 uncultured bacterium | reverse complement strand
GGCGACCCGCCCGGTAGGGAAGTGCGTTCCGGATCGCCGACGGTGGAGATGAGGTTGGCAGACCCGGTAAGGAGGTGAAATTTACGGGGTCAGGCAGACAAATATGCTACGGCCTGATACAGTTCCCCCTGAGAGTCCCTGGTATGGAAGTTCGCCTCTGCCAGGAAATCCGTGGTGTGTCGGACGAGTGAATGACAGCAGCAGTCGCGGCAGCTAGACTCCCCAGGTCTGGAACCCGATCGGCAATTCCATTGCTGATCAATCTTTCGATGCTGTCTAACGAGCCCACTGGCATCGCTAATTTTGCCCGCAATGCAGTGGCCCGTCTGAGAATTCCAGTGGACCAGCGGCTGCTGCTGAGTGCCCAGCCCCTGGAGGGAATGCATCACCGTTTGCCGGTAAACGCGACGATGACCCCTCTGGATGGCCTGCAGGGGCATCTGCGGCGGCTTTACTGGACCCAGTTCGAACTGCCCCGGCTCTACCAGCAGCAGCAGGCCGAACTGCTGTTCTCGCCGTTGCCGGAAGCCCCCCTCAATACGAGGGTGCGAACGGTGGTGACGGTGCATGATCTGATTCCGCTGCGCTACCGACGCTGGTCGCCGCTGCAGTCCTACTTCCGCTTCTACGTGCCACGGGTGCTGCGCAACAGCTGTCATGTGGTCTGCAATTCCCGGACGACAGCGGATGAACTGATGCAGCGGTGGGGGATTTCCGCCCGCAAGCTGACTCCGGTAGCCCTCGGGGTCGATCACAAGCTGTTCCATCAGCGGGACCGGTCCCGCACCCGGGACTTCCTCTACGTCGGTACTCTCTTCCCCCACAAGAATCTGCCGCGGGTCCTCAATGCGTTTGCCCTTGTGGCTCCCCATCACCCGGAGACTAGCCTGAACATCGTCGGCACTCCGGATCATCGGTTCCTGCCGGCCCTGCAGCAGCAGGTACGGGACCAGGGCCTGGACGGTCGGGTTCATTTCCTGGGTTACGTGCCGGATCCCCAGTTGCCGGAACTCTATGCCCGGGCCCGGGCCCTGATTTTTCCCAGCCTCTGGGAAGGTTTCGGGTTGCCGGTGCTGGAGGCTATGGCCTGTGGGTTGCCGGTGCTCACCAGCAACTGTGCGGCCCTGCCGGAGGTAGCGGGGCAAGCGGCCCTGATGGTGAACCCCTACCAGACCGGCTCGATCGCGGCAGCCATGGATGAACTGCTGCGGGATGAACAGCTCTGGTGCGATCTGCAGCGGGCCGGTCTGAAGCGCTCTGCCCAGTTCACCTGGGATCGGACCGGGGCAGAACTGACAACTGTTCTGGAACGGTTCCTTTAGGGGCGGTAATCAACTATTGTTCCCTGGGGTGATACGGCCAGGCTGGGCTGGACGTTGCCTGCTGCTGTCCCGAAAGACCCACCATGGAACGCTACGCTGGTCAGCCTCTGGGGGCAGAACCCCATATCGCGGTACTCGGATCCAGCAAGGTCGGCAATTTCATCGTCACGACACCCCTGCTGCGGGGTCTGAAGGAGCAGTACCCGGACAGTTGCCTGGATTTCTACGGCAGTCCGGTGAACCGGGACTTCGAGCAGGCCTGCCCCTGGATTGACTGGCGGACCGATATCTTCCCCCTCGGGGCCCACCACCTTGAGCATCTGACGGCCGTGGTGCATGAGCGTCTGCAGGCGGGGGGCTACGATCTGGTGATCAACTGTGATGGTTTCAATCCCTACACCACTACCCTGGCGACCCTGCTGCAGCCCCGCTACGTGGCCGGTAATGCGCTGGCGCCTAACCTGAGTGAAGATTTCCCCCTGGGAGATCATCCCTGGCAGCGGCTACTGGCTGAGGGAGACTGGACAACGCCGGAATTCCTGGAGCGTTATCGTGGCTGGCTGACCAGTAACTACATCGGGGAACTGTTCTGCCGAGTTGCCTTTGTGGAGACGGATTTCTTCTCGATCCGGCTACCGATTCTGGAACCGGAGTTCGAGGTGCCGGATCTGCTGATCCATGCCAATGCCACCCGGGATGCCAAGCTCTGGCCCCTGGACCGCTGGCGGGCTGTGGCAGACTGGGCGGCGAGTCAGGGGTTGAGCCTGGGGCTGGTGGGGACCCGGCCCAAACCGGACCAATTGGATGCCCTGGGGAGTCGGATCGAGGCCGGCCTGGCGGCTCATCCGGCGGTGACGGATCTGCGCGGAAAAACCCGCCTGATTCAGCTGGCGGGTGCCCTGACCCGGGCCCGGGCCTGTCTTTCGGTCGATAGTGGGCCCCTGCATGTGGCGGTGGCGGTGGGGTGCCCGACAGTGGGAATCTGTGCCACGGATGCTGCCGGAGTGGGTGCCAGTCCGCGGGACCTCTGGATGCCCCGAGCCTCCCATCTGCGGTTGACGGTGTCGGAGGTCAGCTGTCGGGGGTGTCTGGACCAGCGGTTCCGCAACGACGGCTGTACCGAGCCGGAGCAGGTCTGCCAGCTGGGAGTTTCGGTGGATCAGGTGATTGGACTGCTGCGGGAGGTGTTGGGGGCACCCTAGGCGCAATACTGTTTTGCGTATACATCTTCGCGGACGCAATCCACTACAGTGGCTGTACTGCTGGAGCGTGCTGCGGAAGGCTAGACCATGACTGTGAATCCCACGTCGACCTTCTCCCTGGGTCTGACCGATCTGGTCGGTAGCCTGCGTCGCCAGGTGGATGAGCTCCGGTCGGTGCCGCTGACCGACCCGGACTCTGATGCACCATCGGTCTTTCTGGCCGGTACGGACCTGGACCTCCCGGGACGCTCGGCTGCTGAACTTCCGGTCAGCCGGCTATCGGCTCCGGTCTCCCCGGGCCTGACCGCTGACGTCTCGAGTCTGGCTGCTCCTGCATCCGTGGCAGCAACCCTACCGCTGGCCTCAGTTTTCACCGGGACAGAGGAGCTGCTGACCCTGCAGGCCACCAGCAACGACCCTGGCATCACCAACGGTGGCCTCTGGGGTATGTACGGGGATGTGGGTGCTCGGACCAATCCCTTCGGCAGTCAGGCGGCTGAGGCCCTGTCTCTTATACACATCTCCGAGCCCACGAGACCAGAGAGGATCT
>CAWUMD010000241.1:0-3133 GCA_963923365.1 uncultured bacterium | reverse complement strand
GGCTTCTAGGACACCCTGGACCAAGCGACCGGAGGGCTGCTGCTGCCAGCCGCAGAACGCTTCACCCAGATACTGGACGACGAACGCAAAGCGGCGCAGCGGCAGTTCTCCCATCAGACGCCGGATCAGGTGAGCTCGATGATCGCCATTTCGGAGTTATCACCCCGACGCGGCACGGTGCGAAGGATACGGGTATAACCGCCATTCCGCTCAGCGTAACGCTCAGGCACCTGGGCAAACAGGGCATGGACGAGCTGCTTGTCGTAGATGTAGCCCAGGGCCTTACGACGGGCCGGCAGGGAGCCATCCTTGGCCAGGGTGATCATCCGCTCGGCCTCGGCACGCACCGCCTTGGCACGAGCCTTGGTGGTGGTGATCCGACCGTGACGAAGCAGGTTGGTGGTCAGGGAGCGCAGAAGCGCTTTCCGCTGGTCAGCGGGGAGCCCCAGCTGGGGCACATTGCAACGGTGTCGCATGGTGGAACCTGAGGAAAAAAGAAGTTCTACGTCAGCTCGACTTGGCTTCCTGGAGCTTGATGCCAATCCGCTCCAGCGCCTCGACGACTTCTTCGGCCGACTTCTGACCGAAGTTCTTGATCTCGAGCAGATCTTCGTAGGAGTAGCCGACGAGATCCGCCACAGAGTTGATCTGCGCGCGTTTCAGGCAGTTATAGGCCCGAACCGACAGTTGCAGTTCCTCGATTGGAGTCTGGCTTTCGGGGCTCGGATCCGGCTCGTTGGAGAAATCCGGCTCGAAGCTGACATCCTGCAGAGGCAGGAACAGGGAGGCCAGGATGGCCGCCGCCTGGCTGAGTGCTTCCTGGGGGGTGAGGCTGCCGTTGGTCCAGATATCCAGCTGCAGGTGGTCCTGACTGACCCCGCTGGCCCGGTTATCGGTGACGCTGTAGTTCACCCGGCGTACCGGCATGAACACGGCATCCAGTTGCAGGAAATCGAGAGCAGCCGTCTCATCGTGGCTGCGGTCGATCGCCCGGTAGCCGACACCCTTCTCGACCCGGAATTCCATTTCCAGGACCGCACCCTCGGCCAGGGTGGCGATGTGGTGTTCGGTGTTGACCACTTCAACCTCGGGACCGAAGTCAATCTGACCTGCGGTCACCGTGGCCGGGCCCTGCAGCATCAGACGCCCGATCTGGGGCTGATTGCTGTAGGACTTGAGCACGACTTCCTTGACGTTGAGCAGAATGTCGAGGACATCCTCCCGCACGCCGGGGATGGTTGCGAACTCATGGTTAACGCCGCTGATGCGGACAGCGGTAACCGCCGTCCCCTCCAGGTTGGAGAGCAGAACACGACGGAGGGCGTTGCCCACGGTCGTACCCTGACCCCGCTGCAGGGGTGCAATCTCGAAACTGCCGAATTGACTGCCGTCTTCTTCGAACTGGGTTTCGCGGCACTCGACTTGAAAGACCACCGGGTAAGGCTCCCTATGCCACTACAGAATGCTGATGCAACAGATCTCGCTGCGGATCAGACGCGACGGCGCTTGGGAGGCCGACAGCCGTTGTGGGGAATCGGGGTGACGTCGCGGATCAGGGTGATTTCCAGACCGGCACCCTGCAGAGCACGGATGGCGGTTTCGCGACCGGCCCCAGGACCACTGACCATCACTTCCAGCTGGCGCATGCCCTGGTCGATGGCACGACGGCCAGCAGCCTCAGCGGCGGTCTGAGCCGCGAAGGGAGTGCCCTTCTTGGCGCCCTTGAAACCGCTGGAACCGGCGGAAGCCCAGGAGATCACCTCACCGCTGGGGTCGGTGATCGAGACGATGGTGTTGTTGAAGGTGGATTGGATGTGAGCCACCCCGTTGGGGACGTTGCGTTTCGCCTTACGGGGACCCGACTTCTTAGCGGGACGAGCCATGTTGCTTCTCTAGAACGGAATGTTCGACAGTTGCTGCCTGATACGCGGCGCAGCGACGCGAAGGGGCACGGAGGCCCGAGCGGATTAACGGGTGGCTTTCTTCTTGCCAGCCACGGTCTTCCGGGCGCCACGACGGGTGCGGGCGTTGGTGCGGGTGCGCTGACCACGAACCGGCAGACCGGCGCGGTGACGGCGACCCCGGACACAACCGATGTCCTGCAGGCGCTTGATGTTCATCGCTTCCCAGCGGCGCAGATCACCTTCGATCTGGTAGTCACCTTCGACGGTGGCACGCAGGGCGGCGACATCAGCGTCGCTCAGGTCCTTGATACGGGTGTCAGGATTGACACCGGTCTTGGCCAGCACTTCCTTCGCGCGGGTGGGGCCAATGCCATAGATATAGGTCAGACCAACTTCGACCCGCTTGTCGCGGGGAAGGTCAACACCAGCAATCCGAGCCACGTTGATTCTCCCTGAGAGTTCGTGAAATCGGCCGTAGCGGCCGGGGGTTTAAGAGTTCGTCGGCAAGACGAGGACCGGCGCAGCCATGAGGCGCTGCGGCTGCGGCCGGTCTACCCCTGACGCTGCTTGTGCTTGGGGTTTGCGCAGATAACCATGACACGGCCACGGCGACGAATCACCCGGCACTTGTCGCACATTTTCCGAACTGAAGCTCTGACTTTCATGTCAATACACTCATGCCGACAAGCGGCAAGACTACAAACAAGAAACTATATCACAGAACGGGACGCGACCAGGGCTTAACCCAGGGCGGCCATAATCCGCTCCGTCACCTGATCCACCTCGCCCACACCATCGATGGAGCGAAGTAGTTGCTTGCCCTGGTAGTGGGCGATCAGGGGTTCGGTCTGCTCCCGGTAGACCTCGAGGCGGCGACGGATCACCCCTTCGTTGTCATCGGCGCGACCCCGAGCCAGCAAGCGCTCGACCAGGAGATCATCGGCGACCTCCAGATTGACGGCATGCTGACAGGTCTGACCGATGGCGGCCAGCATGGCTCCCAGCTCTTCCGCCTGGGCGGTATTACGGGGAAAGCCATCGAGAATCCAGCCGTTCGCCGTATCCGGCTGCTGGAGGCGCTCGCGCACCAGACCCAGGACCAGACGGTCAGGGACCAGTTCACCCCGGCTCATGTAGCTTTCGGCTTCCTGGCCGAGGGGAGTCTGGTTGGTGACGGCGGCCCGGAGGATATCCCCGGTGGAGATGTGGGGCACGCCCAGGCGGAAGAG
>CAWUMD010000240.1:0-3153 GCA_963923365.1 uncultured bacterium | reverse complement strand
CGCCATCGAGCAGCGCTGCCGCGAGCGGGTCAAGGCCCTCTGCGATCGCTACCCGCTCTATCCCCACCTCAGCCCGGCCCTGGTCTAGGGCCCATGGGCCAGCGGCGCGATCGTCCACCCGGCGGTCGCGTCGCTTTCCCCTAGACTGGGCATGACGCCTTTCTGCTGCCGCGATCGCCGATGGATGTCACTCGGACACAGCTCTATCCGCTGATCGCACTGGCGATCTCCGCCCTGGTCGTCCTCCTGAGTACCCCGTTAGTGCGTCGCTACGGCCTGCGCAGCGGGCTGGTGGACGAGCCCGGAGGTCGCAAGCAGCACAGCCGCCCGATGGTCCGCCTGGGCGGCATTTCCATTTTTCTGGGCTCTCTGGTGGCCCTGCTGCTGCTTTGGTCCGTCGGTGGGCTTTCCACCTTCGACAGCACACGGGAATGGCAGATCTGGGGTGTCACCCTGGGCGGACTGGCCTTCTTCCTGATCGGGCTGGCGGATGACTTCTTCCAGCTCTCCGCCCTCAGTCGTCTGGCCATGCAGGTGATCGTCGCCAGCGCCGTCTGGGCCACGGGCGTGCAGATCGACGTGCTCTCGCTGCCCTTCAGCGACGCGATGCTGACGCTGCCAGACCTGCTCAGCTACCCGATCACCATCCTCTGGCTGGTGGGCATGACCAACGCCATCAACTGGATTGACGGGCTGGATGGCCTGGCAGCGGGCGTCTCCGGGATTTCGGCAGTGATCCTGATGATCGTCTGCCTGTTCGTCAATCAACCGGCGGCCGCCGTCGTTGCCGGAGCCCTGGCCGGGGGTGCCCTCGGCTTCCTGCGCTACAACTTCAACCCCGCCAAGATCTTCATGGGTGATGGCGGCTCCTACTACCTGGGCTTCACCCTGGCCGGGGTGGGGGTGATCGGGCTGGTGAAGGCCTACGCCGCCGCCGCCGTGGTGCTGCCGTTCCTGATTCTGGCGGTACCGCTGGTGGACATGTCCTCGGTGATCGTCAGCCGCCTGCGCAGCGGCGAGTCTCCCTTCCAGGCGGATCGGCGCCACCTGCACCACCGGCTGCTGCGGGCCGGGCTGTCCCACCGCCGCACGGTGCTGTTCATCTACGGCCTCACTCTCTGGTGCGGCAGCTTGGCCCTGGCCTTCGCCGGGTTCCCCAGTGGCTTCGCCTACGCCGGGGCGGCCACCGGCCTGATGATCTACCTGCTGTTCCAGCTGCGCCGGAAGGCGATCGCCACCAGCCACGACGAGGACTGAACCGTGTCGATACCTTCCCGCAGTGCCGAGATTATCTGCATCGGCACCGAACTGCTCCTGGGCAACATCCTCAACGGCAACGCCCGCTGGCTGGCGGAACAGCTGGCCAGCTTGGGCATTCCCCATTACTTCCAGCAGGTGGTCGGCGATAACCCGGAACGGATCATCGAGGCGGTCACTCTGGCGGCCGGGCGATCGCAGCTGCTGATCTTCACCGGCGGTCTCGGCCCCACCCCCGACGACCTCACCCACGCCACCCTGGCCCGCTGCTTCGGCGTCGAGCTGACGGAACGGCCGGAGATCATCGCGGACATCCGGGCCAAGTACGCTGCCCGCGGTCGCACGCCCACCGCCAATAACTTCAGTCAGGCCCTGCTGCCAGAGGGAGCCGAGGTACTGCCCAATCCCAGCGGTACCGCTCCGGGCCTGCTCTGGCAACCCCGACCGGACCTCACCCTGATGACCTTCCCCGGGGTTCCGGCGGAAATGCATCGGATGTGGACCGAAACCGCCGTGCCCTGGCTGCGGCAGCAGGCCTGGAGCGACGCTGTCTTCACCAGCCGGATGCTGCGCTTCTGGGGCGTGACCGAGTCCGCCCTGGCGGAGCAGGTCCAGCACCTGTTCGACCTGCAGAACCCAACGGTGGCCCCCTACGCTAACTACGGCGAGGTGAAGCTGCGGATCACGGTCAAAGCCGCCAGCGACCACGAGGGTCAGACTCTGATTGCCCCCGTCGAAGCCGAGATCCGGGCGATCGCCGGAGCCGACTGCTACGGGGCGGACGAGGACAGCCTGGCCTCTGTCGTCGGGGAACTGCTGCGGCAGCGGGGCGAAACCCTGACCGTCGCCGAATCCTGCACCGGCGGCGGCCTCGGACAGCTGATCACGACGGTGCCCGGCAGCTCAGCCTGGTTCCTGGGGGGGGCGATCGCCTACGACAACCGCATCAAACAGAGTCTGCTGGGGGTGAGCGCCGACGTGCTGTCCAGCCACGGCGCTGTCAGTGCACCGGTGGCGGCTCAGATGGCCCGGGGCATCCAGGAACGACTGGGCAGCGACTGGGCCCTGAGCCTCACCGGCATTGCCGGGCCCGATGGGGGCAGTGAGGACAAACCGGTGGGGCTTGTATTCATCGGTCTGGCGGGACCCGACAACCAGGTGGAGACCTTCCGCATGCTCTTCGGCGGTCTCCGCGGCCGCGACTGGGTACGACACCTGAGCGCCCAGGATGCCCTGGATAAGCTGCGCCGTCAGCTCCAGCACCTGCCGCGCCCCTGAGGGCCGCACCCGTTCTCGCCTCAGACTGTTACATCCACCAGACTTCAGGGAGGACTAGGGGCAGCGCCCAGCGAATTCAGGGCTTGTCCATGAAAGTACCTGTCCCCACCCAGACCACTCTGCTGGTTGTGGATGATGACCCCCACCTGATCCAGCTACTGCGGGATTACCTGGAGTTCCGGGGCTATCAGGTGATGGGAGCAGCCCATGGCAAGGAAGCCATGGAACTCCTGAGCACCCATCCCCCGGACCTGATCATCTGTGACGTGATGATGCCGGAAATGGACGGCTACAGCTTTGTCCAGGCCCTGCGCCAGAACAGTCCGTGCAGTTGGGTGCCAGTGATCTTTCTCTCAGCCAAGGACCAGAGCCAGGACCGGATTCGGGGTCTGAGCCTCGGCGGGGATGTCTACATGGTCAAACCCTTCGAGCCAGAGGAACTGGTGGCCCAGGTAGAGTCCTCACTGGCCGCCTCCCAACGGCTACGCCAGCACCAGTCCGGCCGCAGCGACAGCGAATCCCTGGACCTGCCGTTCGACGTCGCACTCACGCCCACAGAACAGAAGGTGGTCAATCTGGTGGCTCGGGGCCTGGGCAATCGGGACATCGCCCTGAAGC
>CAWUMD010000239.1:0-3163 GCA_963923365.1 uncultured bacterium | reverse complement strand
CCGTGCTGCGATAAGCACTTTTACCAATCTACCCGACTCCCTCTGCTTGTCAACCAAGGATCGGCTCTGACGGGGTCCGCAGCAGCTCAATCGGTAATCCGTCGGGATCTGCCACAAAGGCAACTTCGTAAATCTGTGTGCCGATCTGCTGCTGGCCGGGCGGCAGCAGTAGCGGGGCGGCGGCGAGACCGACCGCGGTCAGCCGCTGCTGGAAGCGATCCAGCCACTGGGGGAGAGAGGGGGCCTCGGCGGTGACGTCGAGACTGAGGTGGTAGTAGCCGGTGTAGTGCTCATCCCCGAAGGCGTCCGCCGCTGGATGCGGCTGCGGCACCTGGAGCAGCTCCAGGCGTCCGTGGGGGCCCTGCAGCCAGCAGGCCAGGGCCATGCCGGCGGTGAACTTCGTCTCGACGCTGAAGCCCAGCTCGGCGTAGAAGGCCAGAGAGCGGTGGATGTCGGCGATCCGCAGGGAGACGTGGTGCATCTAGGCGAACAGGCGGAAGTGGGGGTAGCGCAGGGGGGTGCCGGGCTCATGCTCCAGCTCGAAGTTGATCGCGCTCCAGCGGGGATCGTTGCTGGCGTCGGGGCTGAATTCCACCGGCAGCCCGTAGATGCGGCCGCGATCGCCCTCGTGAGGCTCCGCTGGAGCCGGGTTGCTGCGCTGCCAGTAGCTGGCCAGTAGGGCACGGTAGCGATCCGCAATCACGATGCGGGTGACCCGGCGACCTTCTCCGTAGAGCCTGTCGAGGGCTTCGTGAATCTCGAAGCGGATGCCGTCGGGGTGACTGTGCTGGCGGTACCATTGCCCGTCCCAGAGCAGCCAGTGGCGACCGGACTGCAGATGCACCAGCTCGCGGGTGTCGGGGTCGGCCTCGAAGGCGCCGTGGCGGGGGCAGAGATAGGTATCGGTCAGGGTCAGGGCCGGAATCGGCTGCTGACAGTGGGGGCAGTCGATCTCGGTGCCGAAGATCGGGTACTGGGAGGCCGATTCGACCATGCTGGCTCCTGTGCTCTGGCCACGGGCGTGCCTATTCTAGGGGTGGCAATCGGGGCCGTCATCGGCTCTTCCGTTTGGTTTCTCCTTCTGCAGAACTTATGAGCAGTTTCCCCTGGCCCCAGCCCCAGATTGAGGCCGCCGCCTACGTGGCCGAGACCGCCGTGATCTGTGGGGATGTGCATCTCGCCGAGGGGGCCAGTGTCTGGCCGACGGCGGTGCTGCGGGGTGATGTCGAGGCAATTCGGGTCGGAGCCCACAGCAACGTTCAGGATGGAGCGGTGCTCCATGGTGATCCCGGTCGACCGACGGTACTCGAGGAGTACGTCACCGTTGGTCATCGGGCGGTGATCCACTCGGCCCACGTGGAGCGGGGATGCCTGATCGGCATCGGTGCCATTGTTCTGGATGGGGTCCGGGTCGGTGCGGGCAGCATCATCGGGGCCGGTGCTGTGGTCACCCGGGATGTGCCCCCCGGCAGCCTGGTGATGGGGATGCCGGGTAAGGTCGTGCGCGAGGTGACGGCGGAACAGCAGTCGGATCTGGTGGAGCATGCCCGCAAATACGAGACCCTGGCCCTGGCCCACGCCGGTCGTTCAGCCAGCACCGGTTTTGTTACGGCCTAGGGGCAGGGCTGGAAAAATCCGCCGCTGCTTTGCAAAATAGAGCTACTTTCTGTGTATCCGCTGGATTCGGGAGTCTCAAACATGGACTGGCGTGTTCTTATCGTGCTCGCTCCGCTTCTGCTCGCCGCCGGTTGGGCCGGTTTCAACATCCTGGGTGCTGCACTGGGTCAGATCAACCGCTTCCTGGGCCGCGAAGCCTAAAGCATTTCCGATTCGATGACGCGAAGGGCGGCTCCTCACCGGGCCGCCCTTCCGCCGTTTAGGGTGATAACTGATGGCTGCGACGAGAGGCCCATGTCCGAAGCTTCCCCGATTCATGTGATTGGTGCCGGTCTGGCCGGTACCGAGGCCGCCTGGCAGATTGCCCGAGCCGGCGTACCGGTGGTGCTGCACGAGATGCGCCCCGTCCGCCGCAGTCCGGCGCACCACAGCGAATACTTCTCGGAACTGGTCTGCAGCAATTCCTTCGGAGCAATGGCTGCGGATCGGGCCTCGGGGTTGCTGCACGAGGAGCTGCGCCGTCTCGGGTCACTGACGATCGCCAAGGCCGATGAGCATCGGGTCCCGGCCGGGGGAGCCCTGGCGGTGGATCGGGGCCTGTTCAGCGAGGACCTGACCCGCACCCTGGCGGAGCATCCGCTGATCGAGATCCGGCGGGAGGAGGTGCGTCAGCTGCCGAGCGATGGCATCTGTGTGCTGACGACCGGCCCGCTCACCAGCGATGACCTTGCCGCCCAGCTGCGCGAGTTCGCCGGCCAGGATTACTGCAGCTTTTTTGATGCTGCCAGCCCGATCGTGGTCGGCGAGAGTATCAATCAGGACATCGCCTTCCGGGCCTCGCGCTACGACAAGGGGGAAGCCGCCTACCTCAACTGTCCGATGGACCGGGAGCAGTACCTGGCCTTCCGGGAGGCGCTGATTGCTGCCGAACAGGCAGAGCTGAAGGACTTTGATCAGGAATCCGCGAAGTTCTTCGAGGGCTGTCTGCCGATCGAGGAACTGGCCCGCCGGGGTGAGGACACCATGCGCTACGGCCCGCTCAAGCCGGTGGGGCTGTTCGATGCCCGCCTGGGGGACTGGAAGGCGCCGGAGAACCGCAGCCGCCGTCCCTACGCGGTGGTGCAGCTGCGCCAGGAGGACCGCGTCGGGCAGCTCTGGAACCTGGTCGGCTTCCAGACCAACCTGCGCTGGGGTGAGCAGGGGCGCATCTTCCGGATGATTCCGGGGCTGGAGCAGGCGGAGTTCGTCCGCTTCGGGGTGATGCACCGCAACACCTTCCTGAATGCCCCGGAACTGCTGGATGCAACCCTGCAGTTCCGCCAGCGGCCGACCCTGCTGGCAGCCGGTCAGCTGGTGGGCACCGAAGGCTATACCGCGGCGGTGGCTGGGGGCTGGCTGGCTGGCACCAACGCCGCCCGGCTGGCCCGGGGCCTGGACCCTGTGGCTCTGCCGGTGGATCTAATGAGCGGTGCCCTGTTCGAGTTCATCAGCACGGCGGATGCCAAGCACTACCAGCCGATGCCCCCCAATTTCGGTATCCTGCCGC
>CAWUMD010000238.1:0-3192 GCA_963923365.1 uncultured bacterium | reverse complement strand
ACCCCCGCCCCGGCCGAGCAGGCCTTGCCCCGACTGGGGCTGAGGGAGAGCGACATCGAGAGTTTCAGCGATCGCCCCGGACTGATCACCAAGCGCGAAGTGCGGGTTCTGGCCCTGGCGGAACTGGAGCTGCTCCCTGGACAGGTAGTCTGGGACATCGGCGCAGGCACCGGCTCGGTGGCCTGCGAAGTGGCCCGCCTCTGTCCGGACAGCCAGGTCTATGCGATCGAGAAAACAGCGGCGGGCCAGGGACTGATCCGCCGCAACGCCGAGCGGCTGGGCTGTGCCGGTGTGACAGTGGTCGCGGGCAGCGCCCCCACCGCCCTGGCGGGGCTGCCCGCCCCGGATCGGGTGTTCATCGGCGGCAGCGGTGGCGAACTGACCCGGATTCTGGAGAGCGTGGCTACGGTCCTGCGACCCCAGGGACGGGTCGTGCTGGCCCTGGCCACCCTTGAGCATCTGGCGATCGCCCAGACCTGGCTGACCCAGGCGGATTGGGAGCAGAGTCTGCTGCAGGTGCAACTGTCCCGCAGTACCCGGGTCGCCGGGCTGACCCGATTCTCGCCCCTGAACCCGGTGACTATCGTGTCGGCGCAGCCCCCGGGCTGATCGGCGGGATCGGCTCCAGAAGCAGGCGATCGCCCGGCTTCAGCCCCAGTTCCTTCGCCCGCCCGGCCCGCAGTTCCACCACCGCATCAATCGACTGCAACGCCGGACCGTAGGTCGGGCAGGGCTGGGTGAAACAGGGCGGTACGGCGGCAAAGATCGCCTTCACCTGTCCCTGGCGCAGAAAGAGCATGTCCAGGGGAGCGGGCGTCTGCCACATCCAGAACTGCACCGGCCGCGCCGGTTGGAACAGGAAGATCATGCCGCGGTTGGGCGCCAGCGGCGGCCGCGCCATCAATCCCCGCTCCTGTTGCTGGGGGGTCGATGCCACCTCCAGACCGATGGTCTGGGCACCCACCTGCATCCGGGCCGTGATCGGCAGATACTGGGGCAGCACCGTTGGTGGTGGTGGGGCCGCCCGCAGCGGCTGGGAGAGCCCCAGGCTCAGCCCCAGCAGCAGCAGCCGTTCAGGTTTCGCGCAGAACATAGCCCACCCCCCGCACGGTCTGAATCAGCCGCTTCTCGCCATCCAGCTCAATTTTCAGCCGCAGATAGCGGATGTAGACCTCAATCACGTTGGACTCCCCCATGAAGTCGAAGCCCCAGACATTCTCCAGAATCTGCTCCCGGGTCAGCACGTCCCGCGGATGCTCCATCAGGTAGCGCAGCAGTTCGAATTCCTTCATCGTCAGGTCGATGGCGCGATCGCCCCGGAAGGCTCGGCGGCTGGACAGATCCAGACTGAGGTTGGCGAAGCTGAGCTGCTCCTGGGACACCGGCTCCTGCTGCAGGTAGAGCTGAGTGCGGGCCAGCAGATCCTCGGTGCGATAGGGCTTGAGCAGGTAGTCGTCCGCCCCCGCCTCCAGGCAGGCCACCCGATCCTCGACCGCATCCCGGGTCATCAGCAGCAGAATCGGCGTGCAGATGCCTCCATCCCGCAGTTGTCGGCAGAGCTGCAGTCCGGACTGCCCGCCTGCCATCCGATCCATGACGATCAGGTCCGGGGCAGTGCTGTCGATGATTCGGAAGATATCCCGCTGGGTATTGGCCGTAATCGCGTCGTAACCAGCCTGCTGCAGATCTTCGGCCATCTGCTGGGCCAGGTTCGAATCCGACTCGAGGATCAGAACCGCCGGAATTTTGCTCGGACTCATGTCGCTCCTTACGAGGGATCGCCAGAGGCGCACTGTCCGGAAGTTTAGCCCAGAGTCCGGAGGAATCGCTGGTGTCTAGGGCAGGTCCACCGCCGTCGGTTTGGCAATGTGGGGAAGTCCCCAGCCCAGCTTCTCGCGCAGCACCCGGAAGAACTCCGCCGTCTGGAGGCGGATGAACCGGGCCGGGTAGGGGGATCGCTGGATCAGCACCCGGTCCTCGGGCCAGATATAGCAACCGGCATTACCGTCGACCACCAGCATCAGCCGCTCCGGCGTCGCCGGGAAAATGGTCACCGGCTCCGTGTTGGCAAACACCAGCGCCCGGGATGCCAGGGAATGGGGACAGATCGGCACCAGTTGCAGCACCGGCACATCCGGGGTGACCACCGGTCCCCCGGAGCTGAGGGAGTAGGCCGTAGACCCGGTCGGCGTGGAGATGATCACCCCATCTGCGGCGATATCCACCGGCGCGTGACGGCCAATCGCAATCTCGAAGTGGCACATGCTGGTCAGGGGTTCCCGGTGCAGCGCCATCTCATTCAGGCTCAGGGCTTCCCAGCGGTGCAGTTCACCCCGTAGCACCTTGACCTTCATCATCGCCCGGTCTTCGACCTGGTACTGACCGGCCAGGAACGCCTCCATGGCCTCCGGCAGCAGATTCAGGTAGGTCTCGGTCAGAAACCCGAGATGCCCGGTATTGATGGCCAGCATCGGTACGCCGATTGGCGCCAGCAGGCGCGAGGCCGCCAGAACAGTGCCATCCCCCCCCAGCACAATGGCCGCATCCATCGAGGTGGTGAAGCCATGGGGCACCAGGCTCTCCGCCGGGGTATGGCAGATTACCGTGTCCGGATTCGAGTAGCCGAGCAGGCCCGGCTGACTGGAAGCGAGACGGACCTCCCAGCCGGCCTGCTGCAGTTGCGCCTCAAGATCAGCGGCAACCCGACAGGCCGTCGGCTTACCGTCGTTGTAGATAATCCCAACCTGGGGCACGCGCGCAGACTCCGGCGGCAGATGATCACTCGATTCCCGATTCTATCAGCGGCCTCCGACCGCTCCGACTAGAAGGGAAGCTTCTTCTTCTTGTCCTTTTTCTGATCGAAATTCAGTTCCTTGAGCTTGCGCAGGATGCGGGTGAAGTACTCCTCGAGATAGCTTTCGAGGGGGGTCACCTCCGCCGGGTCAATGCCGAAGGCGGCGTAGCTCTCCGCCATCGGCGCATCCAGGGCATCGCCACTCACCAGCACCTCGGTGAAGGCCAGCCGGTCTGCCACGTTCCAGCCCATCTGGAAAAAGCGAGTCACCCGGCGCATCAGCCGCAGGGTGTCGATCGGCATGCGGGCAATCTTGGCGTCCCGTTCCGTCAGCCGTTCGCACAGTCGGATGACTGTCTCTTATACACATCTGACGCTGCCGACGATACTCCTTGTGT
>CAWUMD010000237.1:0-3206 GCA_963923365.1 uncultured bacterium | reverse complement strand
TGTAGCGCAGCGGCTCCGCGACGTCCGCCAGCCCCTGCCAGTCACGGCCCAGGGTGGTCTTCAGTGCGGCGGCCAGCTTCGCCCGCTGCTGCGGATCGCGGATGGGAGCCGGAGGCAGTACCTTACTCAGTTCCGTCTGGTGCTCCTGGGGCAGCTTCACCTTCGGCGGCGCCATGCCGTAGAAGATCGCTGCCGCCGCCACCAGCACCGCCACCCCCGCCGCCGGAGCGACCGACCGCTCCACCAGCGGCGCTTCCGGGGGCACCTCGCGCCGGGGCAGCGGATCGATGCTCAGACTCAGATTCGGCAGGGTCAGCGGATCCGCAAGCAGCTGATCCACGGCTTCAGTGAGATCGAACAGCTCCACCGTCGACAGGGTCAGCACCTGGGGCTCCCGATTAGGCGGTTGGGAGGTGAGCACCGCACCCTGCTCGGTGGGTTGCAGCTTCACCTGCTCGCGCTGCAGTCGGGTCTCGGGGCGCTCGACACCGCTCACCCAGCGCTGGGCACCGCTGCGGACCACCTCCAGCAGCTGGGTCAGCCAGTCGCGATTCCCCTGCAGGGTCTGACCCTGGAGTGGGAAGCGACATTCCACGGCAGTGACGATGCGCAGGGCATCCGGCCGTTCGGTGGCACTGACATCGGAAAAGCCTTCCACCACCAGCGTGCAGTTGGGCAGCTGGTAAAGACGTTGCATCCGCATGGGGTCTAGAGTTCTCCGTCGAACAGGCCGGCCCAGAGACGCTGGGGCCCGGCGGTACCGGTACAGAAGAGCAGGGCCTGCAGCAGCTCCAGGGCGATCGTCTCCATCGCCTCCTCCTCCCGCAGGGCCAGTACCGCCGCCCGGGCCGGGTTCATACGGGCCCGGAAGTGGCGCCGGAAACGCTCCAGATAGAACGCCAGCTGGGGATCGCTGCTGGCGGGCTGACCCTGACTCTGAACCCGCTGCAGGCTGAGGAGGGCCTGGCGCAGGGGCACTGCCAGACGCTGGGCCAGGGTGGCAATCACCGTCGCCAGGGCCTGCCCCTCCTCGAGGGTCATCGGCTGGCGGCGGGTATTGCGCCGCAGGGGATTGGTGCTGCGTAGCTGCCAGACCTGCACCCGTCCCTGAAGAATGCTGTCTAGGCCCAGTTCCCGGCTGATCCAGTGAATGGCCTCCGGACCGCCCAGGTCGAGGGACTCAATCGCCAGCAGCAGCAGGTCCAGGCGTTGGCGCACCCGCCGGGGACATTCGTGCACCGTCTGCGGCAGGGGGGCAAAGATAGCCAATCGGGGCGGAACAGTGAGACGTTCGGCAGCCGCCGGTACAGAGGAATCGGTCACAGAGGCACTCATGCGGACAACCGGGGCGGGATGCGGGCCCCCCGATGATGCCAGAGAGCGACGGGCCTCGCCCGGACAGCCTCACAATTTAGCAAAAAAGGGCCCGGGCACCGGGCGCGTTCAGACAATCTCCGCCAGGGACTCCAGCAGAATCCCGTTCTGCTCGTCGGTGCCGACGGTGATCCGCAGGAACTCGGCGATCCGTTCCGGGCGGGTGAAGTGGCGCACGATCACCCCCCGTTCCCGCAGGGCGGTACTGATCTCCACGGCGGCCCGGCGGGGATGACTGGCGAAGACGAAGTTGGCTGCCGAGGGCAGCACCCGGAAGCCGAGATCCTCAAGCCCACGCACCAGCGCCTGCCGGGTGCTCAGCACCCGCTCTCGGGTGGCCTCGAACCAGTCGGGCGCCCCGAAGCTGGCCTCGGCCCCGGCCAGGGCCAGTCGGTCGAGGGGATAGCTGTTGAAGCTGTCCTTGACCCGCACGAGGGCTTCGATCAGCGGCGCCTGCCCGAGGGCATAGCCAACCCGCAGCCCCGCCAGCCCCCGCCCCTTGGAGAGGGTGTGGGTGACCAGCAGGTTGGGATAGCGGCGCACCAGCGGCACCACCGTCTCGGCCCCGAAGTCGACGTAGGCCTCATCAATCACCACCGGGATGTCGGGGCGGGCCTGGAGCAGCCGCTCGATCTCGGCCCGGGACAGGGCCATACCGGTGGGGGCGTTGGGATTGGGGAAGATGGCCGCGCCGATCTCCGCCTCGATGTAGTCATCGACCCGGATGCTGAAATCCTCGGCCAGGGGGATCTGCCGGGCCGTGATGCCGTAGAGGCCGCAGTAGACCGGATAGAAGCTATAGCTGATGTCCGGGAAGGCCAGGGGCCGCTCGTGACGCAGCAACGCCTGGAACGCGTGGGCCAGAACCTCATCGGAGCCGTTGCCGACAAACACTTCCTCGGGGCTGAGGGCGAAGTGGGCGGCGATCGCCTCCCGCAGGCTGCGGGCCGTCGGGTCGGGGTAGAGCCGCAGATCATCGCTGGCCGCCGCCCGGATGGCCTCAAGCACCGCCGGTCCGGGACCGTAGGGATTCTCGTTGGTATTCAGCTTGACGAGGTTGGCGATCCGGGGCTGCTCACCCGGCACGTAGGGGGTGAGCCCGTGGACCACGGCACTCCAGTAGCGGCTCATAAACCTGAAAAATCTGTTCGACAGCCGCCCGAAACCCTGTCTCGGACAGGCTCACAATCTAGCAGACCGCGCAGTCGCAGAACCGCGCCCTAAAATCGGAGGTTGGCCTGAACCCTGCTGCCATGGACCTCAAGACCCTGATCCGCGACGTCCCCGACTTCCCCAAGCCGGGCATCCTCTTCCGCGACTACACCACCGTGCTCAAGGATCCCCAGGGCTGGCGGGTGACCATCGACCGGCTCTGCGAAGCCGTGCAGGACTGGCAACCGGAGGTGATCGTCGGCATCGAATCCCGGGGCTTCATCCTCGGGGCCCCCATGGCCTACAATCTCGGCCTCGGCTTCGTGCCGGTGCGCAAGCCAGGCAAGCTGCCCGCCGCCGTCCACGGCGTCGACTACGACCTCGAATACGGCAGCGATCGCCTGGAGATCCACCAGGATGCAGTACATGCGGGCCAGCGGGTGCTGGTGGTGGATGACCTGATGGCCACCGGCGGCACTGCCGCCGCCACGGCCACCCTGCTGCAGACCTGCGGGGCCGAGATTGTCGGTTTCGCCTTTGTGGTGGAACTGCTGGAGCTGGCCGGTCGCCAGCGGCTGCCCGAGGTGCCGATCATCTCCCTCTGCCACTACTGAACCTTCGCTGAACCTCTGCTTAAAGGCACAGAAAAGGGGCTCCAGCTGGAGCCCCTTTTCTGTGCC
>CAWUMD010000236.1:0-3218 GCA_963923365.1 uncultured bacterium | reverse complement strand
GATCTACACAAGGAGTATCGTCGGCAGCGTCAGATGTATATAAGAGACAGCTTCTGGGACAACCGCGATCGCCTGCTGCTTACCCTCGGGTGCCAGCATCTGGAAATCTTCATCGGGGAGAGCCTGTTCGCCTCCTCCCGCGATCCCCTGCCGGAATACTGATTCAGACCGGCGGTTGCTGCCGCTGCCACCAGGCTCGGGCCAGCTTCAGAGTCTCGTAGCTGTAGCGTTGCGCGAGGGCTTCGTAGGCGGGTTTGAGTGAGAATCCACCGCACTGCTCCAGGGCCACCGCGATCCGGGCCAGGTCTTCCGGGGCAATCAGTCGGTCAATCTCCGTCAGACTACCGTCCTCAATCAGCTGGGCCAGGTGGTCACAGACCGTCGTCAGGCGCAGGTCCCGCACCCGGGCGATTTCCTCGGGCTCGCAACCCTCTCTGAACAGCTGCAGGGTCTGCAGATGGGTCTGGCCGGGGCCGCGTCGCCGTCCACCTGCCCGCGGGGTCGGTAGTGACCCCAGCGACTCCGGTTCCTCCTCCAGCCCGTGCTCCTCGCAGTAGCGTTGGATCACCGCCAGGAAGGTGTCACCGTACTGCAGCAGCTTCTGGCGCCCGACCCCAGCGATCGCCCCGAAGGCATCGAGGGTCCGGGGCAGACGCTGGCACATCTCCCGTAGACTGCGGTCGGCGAAGATCTGGTACGGGGGCACGCCCTGGTCATCGGCCAGTTGCTTGCGCAGGCGCCGCAGCTGCTCGAACAGCTGTTCCTGCTGCAGCTGGCTGGAGGTGCTGCTGAGCTGGGGTTGGTGGGGCAGGGCCACCTTCACGATCTGCTGGCCCTTCATCACTGCCCAGCTGGTGGCGTTGAGGCGCAGCACCGGATAGCCGTCGGTGGTCTCCTCCAGTAGCCCCTGGTGCAGCAGACTGCGGCAGATCAACCGCCATTCGTCGACGCTGCGATCGCGGCCGATGCCCCAGGTGGAAAGGCGGTCGTGGCCCAGTTCCCGGATGCGCTGCTTCTGGGAGCCGCGCAGGACATCGATGATGTGGGTGGCGCCGAAGCGTTCCCGGCAGCGGGCCACGCAGGAGAGGAACTTCTGGGCATCCACGGTGCGATCGACCTGGGGCTGGGGCGAGAGGCAGTTGTCACAGTTGCCGCAGTCGCCGCCGAAACTCTCGCCGAAGTAGCTCAGCTGGATGGTGCGGCGGCAGACGGTACCCTCGGCGTAGTCGATCACCTGGCGCAGCTGCTGGCGCGCCACCCGCTGCTCGGCCTCCAGCGGTTCGCCGGTCTGGGGATCGACCTTCTGGGCAATCATCCAGTCGACGGTCTTCAGGTCCGAGAGCGAATAGAACAGCAGGCAGCGGGAGGCTTCCCCATCCCGCCCGGCCCGGCCCGATTCCTGGTAGTAGCCCTCGATGCTGCGGGGCAGGTCGTAGTGAATCACCTGCCGCACGTCGGGTTTGTCGATGCCCATGCCGAAGGCCACCGTGGCGACGATCACCGGCGCATCATCGCGGATGAAACGTCGCTGGTTCTCGCTGCGGGTGCTGTCGCTGAGGCCGGCGTGGTAGGCCACCGCCGCGATGCCGTCCTGGCGGAGGCGGGCCGTGGTCTCGTCCACCCGTTTGCGGCTGAGGCAGTAGACGATGCTTGCTCCCTCGCTGCGCCGTAGCAGGGTGAGCAGGTCGCGGTAGCTGTCGCTCTGCTTGGGTCGGACCTCGAAGTAGAGGTTGGGCCGGTTGAAGCTGGCGACGTAGGTAAACGGCTGCTGCAGACAGAGCTGCCCGGCGATGTCCTGGCGCACCCGCTCGGTGGCGGTGGCGGTGAAGGCGAGGCAGGGCACCCCGGTGTAGCGGCGGCGCAGCCGCTCCAGCTGGCGGTACTCGGGACGGAAGTCGTGGCCCCATTCGGAGACGCAGTGGGCTTCATCGATCACAAAGCCGCTGAGGCCGATCTGCCGCTGGACCTCATCCAGGAAGGGCAGGAAGGTATCGCTCAGCAGGCGCTCGGGGGCGCAGTAGAGCAGCTTCACCCGACCCTCGAGGATCTCGCCCTGAATGCGGCGGGATTCCTCGGCCCCGAGGCTGCTGTTCAGGCAGGCGGCGGGGATGCCATTGCGCTGCAGCCCCTCCACCTGGTCCTGCATCAGGGCGATCAGGGGGGAGACCACCACGCTCAGCCCTGGCTGCAGCAGGGCGGGCAGCTGAAAACAGAGCGACTTCCCCGCCCCGGTGGGCAGAATCGCCAGCAGATCCCGGCGCTGCAGAATGGCGGTGATGATCTCCAGCTGCCCGGGGCGGAAACTCCCGTAGCCGTAGTAGCGCTTCAGGGCGGGCAGCAGATCGGGAGGCAGACTCAAACCGGGCGGACTCGTGGGGCACTGATCAAGGATCTTACGGGGCGATGTCTGCGCCAATCTGCTGAACTTTGATGCTGGCTCTTGGCGCCTTCTCCCGGCTCCGGGAGAATCGGACTTCAACCCTGTCGTGATCAAGCGGATGAGTTCCGAACAGCCGAATCCCGTCCCCGAACCGGATCTCCACCAGCGGCTGCGGACGGCGGCGAATGTGCGCGAGGAGTATGCCCTGCGCCAGTTCCGCGAGGCCCAGCTGCTGCGGCAGGCGGTGGAGAACCTGGACGCCGCCCAGCGCACCATTGCCACCCTGCAGCAGCAGGTGAGAAGCCTCAGTCATGCCTGGCAGGTGGCCCAGACCGAGCGGGATCGCTGTCGTCTGCTGCTGCGCCAGCTGGGCCTGGAGTCGGAACTGGATCCGCTGCCGGAGGAACTGGCTCAGCGGCTGGATTCATAGACGGCGTTCTGGACCGCCGAGGGCAAGGGCATCACAGGTTCATCCAGGGCCAGGATCAGGGAATCGCCGCTGGCATCGCTGGTCTGACCCCAGGGAGTTGTGGGTGGTTGCTGGGCTACCTGGAGGCTGCGATCGCCCTGCAGCCACTGACTGCCTCCCACCAGGGCCACCAGGGCCACACCGGCGGCCACCAGCCAGCGTTGATGACGGTGGTGACGCTGCTCGACCCGGGCGAAGACCCCGGCAGCCAGATCCGCAGCGGAGTGGCTGGGGGTATCCACCGGCAGGGACTGCATCGCGGCCCGCAGCTGCCGCAACTGCTGCAGGCGAGCCTGCCAGCGGGGATCTTCGGCCAGTAGGGCCTGTCTCTTATACACATCTGACGCTGCCGACGATACTCCTTGTGTA
>CAWUMD010000235.1:0-3224 GCA_963923365.1 uncultured bacterium | reverse complement strand
AACCCTGAGACACCAGGCCCACTAAGCCTTTTCAGCGATCTGTCGGTCAGCCAGGGGCGACGCATTCATCCAGGGCCTCGGCAGCACTGTAGTCTCGCTGGCCCGAGAGCACCTGCCGCAGCCGCTGGTGCCGATCCTCCCCCAGACCCGGGTAGGCCGCCAGGAAGGTCATCAGCGTGTCTGCGGGCAGCTCGTTCCGCTCGCGGCAGAGCGCGGTGAACCAGTCGCGCACCTGATCGCTGAACTGCACCGGCGCCACGGCCGGACAGGCCAGTCGCTCGAGATCGGCCACCGCCTCCCGCAGGCGCTGCAGCGGTTCACCCAGATCCGGCCGCGGGGCGGCTTTCTCGGTCCAGGTCCCGGTCTCGCAGAAGTCGAGGATCTGCTCGATCGGACGGCCTATCAGCTGGGCCAGGCGCAGCAGAATCGCCACCTTCACCTCCAGCGGATCGATGTGACCGTGCTCGTAGCGGTGAATCAGGGCCGACGAGACTTCCAGCTGACGGGCCAGCCAACTGCAGCCCAGGGGACGGCCTTCGAGCGCCACAAGATGAGCCAGCCCCCCGGGGAGCTGACCACTGCGCAGGCGCTGGAGCAGGACCGCGAAATTGGCAGCACGGGCCCGAGCTCGGGTATCCATTCCAGTCACTGTGACAAAGATTCAGGCTGTGCCACTTCTAGCAGATTCGGACGGCACTTCCACCGCCTTTTCTAGAATTGAGACTGCTTCTGACGCCGCTTGCCCCATGACCGCCACCTTCCAGGAAGAATTCGATGTGATCGTGATCGGCGGGGGGCACGCCGGTTGCGAAGCCGCCCT
Source organism: uncultured bacterium (assembly GCA_963923365.1). GTDB lineage: Bacteria > Cyanobacteriota > Cyanobacteriia > Synechococcales > Synechococcaceae > CAWUMD01. Next base: position 2,404 of record CAWUMD010000235.1, on the reverse strand, counting down.
GGCCACCGCCCGTCTCGGCTGCCGTACCCTGCTGCTGACCCTCAACCTCGACCGCATTGCCTGGCAGCCCTGCAACCCGGCGGTGGGCGGACCGGCCAAGTCCCAGCTCACCCACGAGGTGGATGCCCTCGGGGGCGAGATCGGTCGCATGGCCGATCGCACCTACCTGCAGAAACGGGTGCTCAACGCCTCCCGCGGCCCGGCGGTGTGGGCTCTGCGTGCCCAGACCGACAAGCGCGAATACGCCCGTGAGATGCAGCGCCTGCTCGAGGAGCAACCGAACCTGCGGGTGCGCGAGGGCATGGCCACGGAACTGATCGTCGGCCCAAACGACGACATCCAGGGGGTGCGCACCTACTTCGGGGCCAGCTTCGCCGCCCGGGCCGTGATTGTCACCGCCGGAACCTTCCTGGGCGGCTGCATCTGGGTCGGCAACCGCTCCATGCCCGCCGGTCGGGCCGGGGAGTTCGCCGCTGTCGGACTGACGGAGAACCTGCGCCGCTACGGCCTCGAAACCGACCGGCTCAAGACCGGCACCCCGGCCCGGGTGGACCGCCGCTCGGTGGACTTCAGCCGCATGGAAGCCCAGCCCGGCGACGAGCAGGTGCGCTGGTTCAGCTTCGACCCGACGGTGCACGTCGAGCGCGAGCAGATGCCCTGCCACCTCACCCGCACCACCGCCGAAACCCACCGGCTGATCCGCGATAACCTGCACCTGACACCGGTCTACGGCGGCTTCATCGACGCCAAGGGGCCGCGCTACTGCCCCAGCATCGAGGACAAGATCGTCCGCTTCGCTGATAAGGAATCCCACCAGATCTTCATCGAGCCTGAGGGGCGGGACATCCCCGAGCTCTACATCCAGGGCTTCTCGACAGGTCTACCAGAGGATCTGCAGCTGGCACTGCTGCGCACCCTGCCGGGGCTGGAGCAGTGCATCATGATGCGCCCGGCCTACGCCGTCGAGTACGACTTCCTGCCCGCTACCCAGTGCTACCCGACCCTGATGACCAAACGGCTGGAGGGTCTGTTCAGTGCCGGGCAGCTGAACGGCACCACCGGCTACGAGGAGGCCGCCGCCCAAGGGATCGTGGCGGGCATCAACGCAGCCCGCTTCGTGCGCGGCCAGGAGATGATCGTCTTCCCCCGCGAGGGCAGCTACATCGGCACGCTGATCGACGACCTCTGCACCAAGGAACTGCGCGAACCCTACCGGGTGCTGACCAGCCGCAGCGAGTACCGGCTGCTGCTGCGCTCGGACAATGCCGACCAGCGGCTGACCCCCCTCGGTCGCGAAATGGGGCTGATCGACGACCGGCGCTGGGAGCTGTTCGAGCGCAAGCAGGCGGCGATCGCCGCCGAGAAGCAGCGCCTGGAAAGTCAGCGGGTGAAGGAACAGGAGCCGACAGGGGTGGCGATCGCCGCCGCCACCGGAGCCCCGATCAAGGGCTCGGCCACCCTGGCGGAACTGCTGCGCCGCTCCGGCTTCCACTACGTCGACCTCGAACGTCACGGTCTGGGCAATCCCGAGCTGCGGCCCGAGGAGAAGGAAGGCGCCGAAATCGAGATCAAGTACGCCGGGTACCTGCAGCGACAGCAGAGCCAGGTGGACCAGCTCAGCCGCCAGGAGCAGCGCCGCCTGCCCGAGGATCTCGACTACATGGCGATCGAGTCGATGCGCATGGAGGCCCGGGAGAAGCTCAGCCGCATCCGCCCCCTCACCCTCGGGCAGGCCGGGCGCATCGGCGGCGTCAACCCGGCGGACGTCAACGCCCTGCTGATCTGGCTGGAGGTGCGGGAGCGGCGGGCTGCTGTCGTTTAAGTCTTCTCACAGTCCCTGGCGATCCGGAACGCAGCCGATAGGATAGGGAACGCATCCGGCAGCCGGACCTGACCATGTCCCAGACGTCCTCCCATCCCTGGACCCCTGCTGCCCCGGCCGAGGCGGACCGTGAGGCCTGGGAAGCCGCCGCCGACCGGATGATGGACGACCTGTTCGCCGAGGTGGAGGCCGAGGTGCAGCGCCCCCGCGCCCCGCTCGGCAAAACCCTGGTGCTGCCGGTAACTCCGGCCACCGCCCCCCGGGAGCAGCCTGCTGAACCGGACAACGAGCCCCTACCACCGCCGGTTATCCGGCCCGAACCCGAGGGTTTCGGCTGGCTCACCCCGACCCTGGGGCTGGTGCTTGGATCAGCAGTGGTCGGTCTCAGTCTCGGACTGGGACTGGTGAGCTGGCAGCGGCAGCAGCAGAGCCAGCAGCAGTGGGTCGCCGATCAGCGGTTTGCCGACCAGATGCAGCAGAGTCTCAGCCGCCTGGAAACACAACAGGCAGATCGTCCCAGCCGCGACCCTGCCCTGCCACTGTCTCTTATACACATCTCCGAGCCCACGAGACCAGAGAGGA
>CAWUMD010000234.1:0-3227 GCA_963923365.1 uncultured bacterium | reverse complement strand
GTTCTATTGTCTGTTGATCCGTGGCCGGCTTGGCTGGGAGGTCCTGATTGTCCCGTTTTATTCTCAAGGTGCTCTGGCTCGACGAAAACGTGGCTCTGGCCGTGGACCAGACCGTCGGTAAGGGCACCAGTCCTCTGACCGCCTACTACTTCTGGCCCCGCGCCGATGCCTGGGAACAGCTGAAGACCGAGCTGGAAGGCAAGAGCTGGATCACCGAGTCCGAGCGCGTCGACCTGCTGAACAAGGCCACGGAAGTGATCAACTACTGGCAGGAAGAAGGCAAGGGCAAGCCCCTCACCGAAGCCCAGGCCAAGTTCGCCGACGTCACCTTCACCGGCAGCAACTAGCTCCCCCCCGGCATCCCTCGGATGCCGTTTTTTTTAGCTGTCCGCCGCCGCTTCCTCGGCACGACGGAGGCTGGCCTGCAGCCCCAGGCCGAGCACCAGCAGCAGCCCGATGCCCAGGGCCCCGAGGCCAATCGGGCTGGGAATCCAGAAGTCTGCCTCCAGATGGTTCAGCTGCCCCGGCTGCAGAGTCCAGGTGAGGGTATTGCCCTGGCGCTGCAGCGGCAGCCCCGGGGCCGTCACCGAGGCACCCCAGGGGGTCTGCAGCTGAAACTCCAGCCCCAGCAGGGAACCGGGTGATGCCAGAGGCTCCCCGTCAGGGCCGCTCAGAGCCAGGGGACGCAGATCAACCTCCAGGCTGAGGTGGTTGTTCAGGGCCAGCAGGGCGTTGGCCTGGGTCAGGGTCAGGTGGGGAGTGACCGCAGTGTCGTTATCCCCCTCGAACAGGCCCTCGAAGCGTCGCACCAGATCCGGTCCCCCGGAGAAGGGTAGGGCCACCACCAGTTCCTCGGGGGCGGGGCGGTCCACCCGGGCACCCTGCTGGCGGGCATTGCGGGCCAGAGAGTCAATCCAGGCGATCGCCGCCGCCCGGTTCAGCCCCAGCAGTCGTTCATCCAGGCGGATGTGCTCCGTGATCCGGCCACGGGTCTGGTGATCGAAGCGCACCCCGACGTCATAACGGACACAGCCGCTCAGCAGCACAACACAGAGCAGCAGGCTGCACAGACGCAGGGCCAGGGAACGCATGGGCGATGGTCAAACCGGAACTACCCGGTTGTACCATCCCGGCGTTAGCGCAGGGCTCCGACCAGCAGCAGGGCGATCGCCAGGGCTGCCGCCAACCAGAGGAACTGATTGTCGCGGGTGTTGATCCGGCTGAGGTCATCCGGGGGCGTCAGCCGCCAGTCCGGCTTCTCCTCCTCCTCGGGGCTGCGACTGCGCCCGGCGGCCCGGCGGAACACCTCCAGGTTGTCCTCGGAGAGGTTCGACAGATCCGGAATGGTCACCTGCCAGTCCGGATCCTTCTGCAGTACCGGCGCTTCCAGGATGTAGAGGAAGTCTGCTGCCTGCTGGCGCAGGGTGGCGTCAGGGTGGCGCGACAGGCTGGCACAGACCGCCTTGGCGTCGTCCCAGCGGTTGGCCGCCTGCAGGGCCATGGCCAGCCAATAGCGGACATCGCCCCCCAGCGCCGTCGGCAGGGGAGCTGCTTCAGTAGCCTGCTCGAGCAGGGCGATCGCCTGGCGGTAGTTACCCCGCTCGAAGGCGGCCCGCCCGGCCCGGTAGAGATCCTGGGGCTGGTCGCTCACGACAGAGGCACAGGGTCCGAACCGACAATCATCGTGCCGATCCCGGCATCGGTGAAAATCTCCAGCAGCAGCGCGTGGGGAATGCGGCCATCGAGGATGTGGGCTGCCTTCACCCCCTGGGCCAGGCTGCGTACGCAGCAGGTGACCTTGGGAATCATGCCGCCGCCAACCACGCCACGGGCGATCAGCTGCCGGGCCCCCTGAATATCCAGCCGGGGAATCAGGGTCGAGGGATCGTGGTAGTCCTCAAGGATGCCGCGGGTATCGGTGAGCAGAATCAGCTTCTCGGCCTCCAGGGCGGCGGCGATTTCCCCGGCCACGGTGTCGGCATTGATGTTGTAGGACTGACCGCTGGCGTCCGCCGCCACGCTGGAGATCACCGGGATATAGCCCCGCTCCAGCAATGGCTCGATCACGTCCTCGTTGATGCTGCAGACTTCACCGACGAACCCGATCCCTTCCTGGTCGTGGGGGCGGGCCAGCACCAGGCCACCGTCGATGCCGCAGAGGCCGACAGCACGGCCCCCGGCCCGGGCGATGTTGGAGACGATCTCCTTGTTCACCCGGCCGACCAGCACCATCTCCACCACTTCCATGGTGGGCGCGTCGGTGACCCGCAGGCCGTCCTTGAACTGGGGCTCGATGTTGAGGCGTCCCAGCCAGTGGTTGATCTCGGGGCCACCACCGTGAACGACCACAATGCGGATGCCGACAGAGGCCAGGAAGACGATATCGCGCATCACCGCTTCCTTGAGGCGGTCGTCCTTCATCGCCGCGCCGCCGTACTTGACGACGACGGTGCGACCGGCGAACTGCTGGATGTAGGGCAGAGCCTCGCTCAGGACCTGCACCCGGGCGGTGGCTTCAGCTTCGATGAATTCTTGGCTCATGGTGTCAGGCAGCGGGCTGGGCAATCAGGGCAACTTCGACGCGCTGGTCAGCGGGCTGGCTGACCTCGGCACGGATGCCGGGACCGAAAAAGCGACCGATGCGGTCCTGCTTCTCCTGCCAGACATCGAAACCGATCAAGGGGGACTGGAACTCCAGCACCAGGGTGTAGGCCCCCTCCCGGGCCTCCTCCCGCAGGGCGACCAGTTCCGGGCGTTCCTCATCGGTGGGGCTGAGGCCGAGTTTCTCGAGGGCGACATCGAGGTGAGCCTCCTGACCGTAGCGGAAGCGGGTGATGTCGTTGCGCACCTGGTTCTGCACCGGGGTGGCCTGGGACTGGCGCAGGCGGGCCGTTTCGGCGTCGGTGGGCTGGGTGTAGGGCACCGGCCGCAGTTCCGCCGACTTCAGGGCCAACCCACCCAGCAGGACGGGGATGCCGTAGAAGAATCCCGCCAGGTTGAGGGTGGCGTTATCGAGCACGAAATAGGCGTAGAAGCCGACCAGGGTGAGGGCAGCACCCGCCAGGGTGGCGATCGTGCCCAGGGAGATTCGTCCCAGCATCAGCGTGACAGCGGTTGAACAGCGTTCCTCCTATCATCACCTATTGGACCGACCTGACCCGGAGCCTGCCATGACCACCCCTGTTTCCGAGGATATTCTGCGTCAGCAGGTGAACCGCCTGCGCCAG
>CAWUMD010000233.1:0-3233 GCA_963923365.1 uncultured bacterium | reverse complement strand
GTCGGGGCTGGGGTTGGGCTCCCCGGGTCCAGTTGCGGCTGCCACTGCTGAATCAGGGTTCGGGCCCGACCGTACACCAGGCTGTCGGGGCCAATCTGGCGGGCGGCGGCGATCGCCTCCTCCCAGTAGCCCTGGGCGGCGCTGGCCTCCGCCGACTGCAGCAGGGCCTGATCGTTGCCGAGATTGGCTCTGGCCCGCCAGATCCGCAGACGGGACTGGGCCAGGGGGTAGAGCCGCCGCTCCGGCCGAATCTGTTCGGCTGCACTGATGGCTGACAGCCAGTCCCCCTGGCGGGCGTAGCGATCCGCCTGCTGCAGTATTGGCTGGTCTTCCAGGGTTTCCACCTGGGCCTGCCACTGCTGCTGCAGTTGATGGATCTCCGCGGCGCGGGGATGGTCCCTGGGGATGATCAGAATCGTCCCCAGGGCCGCCTGCAGATCCAGCAGACGACCGCTGGCGGCCTGGCGTTTGGCCAGCTCCAGCCGTTCCAGATCCAGCAGCTGTGACTGCCACCGGTCCTGGAGGGCCCGGGCCCGCTCCGCCAGGGGGCGATCGCTGCCGAACCCCTGCACGCGGGAAATCGCCAGGGTGAGGGCGGCGGCAGTTCCCTGGCGGGCCTCCTGCTGCCATTGGGTCAGACGGCGGAAGTCGCTGATGTGCTCCGTCAGTCCCGCTGCGCTCGGAAGCTGAGCCACCAGGGAGAGCGCCGCCGGCTCCTGCCCCTGCTGCGCCAGTTCCCAGGCCTGATCCAGCAGGGTGCGGCTGTAGCGATTCAGGGCGGATCGGGCAAAGGGCCCCAGCTGGGTATCCCCCAGCTGACCCTCCATCAGCCGGATCGCCGCCAGCAGATTGTCCGGCTGACGGGAGGCTGCCTTCTGCCGGGCTCCGACGAATGGGCTGTCCTTGGCCCCCATGCGGGCAATCAGCTGCTGCAGTTCGCCGTAGCGCTTCACCCGCCAGAACTGACTCTCACTGGCCAGCAGTCGGGCGGCAATCCCCGCCGCCGCTTCCCAGCGCTGGTCGTTCAGGGCCGCCCGTGCTTCGGTCCAGGCGGTTTGATCGGCCTGCCAGCGGCTGGGCCAGTGCTGCAACCGCTGGCGCACCTCATCGTCCGGACAGTTCGCTTCGCGGCAGTCCTCCACCGGCAGGGCCTCCAGCAGTCGCAGTGCCGGTTGCAGCTGACCGCGGTCCAGATCCAGCTGGGCCAGATCCAGTACCTGCCAGAGCCACTGGTGGCGGTAGCGGCGGGCCAGGGTTCTGAGGGGATCGCCCTCGGGGATCTGTTTGGCCAGGGCGATCGCCGCCAGCAGATCCTCTGCCTTGCCGCTCTGGGCCTTCAGCCCCGCGCAGTAGAGCCGCTCCGCCGGGGGCGCCAGCCAGGGAATCCACAGGCCCTGACAGGGTTCACCCTGGGGTTGGTAGACCAATAGACCCAGCCCCACCAGGAGCAGGCCCCCGAGACTGCCCAGCAGTCCCTGCTGCCAGTGCTGCTCCCGCAGGGCCAGGGATGTCGCCACGGGCTCACCCATGGGTGACTGAATCCTCCGGGGTGAGGTAGCCCGGCCGGGCGGCCTGGTTCAGCCGCAGGGTCTCCTCCAGGGCGGGCCAGTCCTCGTGAGCCACCATCGCTGCCAGGTCCGCGATCTGGGTCTGGTAGCGTCCCAGCAGTTCCAGCAGCGCCTCGCGGTTGTAGCGGGCCATCATCGTCCCCAGCTGGGGATTGCCCGCTCCGACTCGACTGGTGTCACGGAAGCCGCTGCTGGCCAGTTGCCGGGCCAGTTGCCGTCGTTCGGCATCCGGCTCTGTCTCGCAGGTGCGCAGAAGGGCGGCGCTCACCAGCACCGGCAGATGGGAGATGGCTGCCACGGAGCGGTCGTGGGCCCAGGGGTCGCAGCGCAGCAGGTCGGCGCGCAGGGCCACCGCCAGGGCCTCGACGCAGGCGATCGCCTCCGGGTCGCTCTGGGCCGTGGGGGTGACGACGTAGGGGCGTCCCACAAACAGATCCGCCAGGGCGGCTTCGACGCCGCTCTCGCTGGTGCCCGCCATCGGGTGGCCACCGACGAAGCGGGGCCAGACAGGTTCCAGGGCTGCGACTACCGGCCCCTTGACGGAGCCGACATCGGTGACCACGGCCGAGGCCTGGAGATGGGGCCGCAGTTCCCGCAGACTCGCTTCCAGCACTCCCAGGGGGGTCGCCAGCACTATCAGATCGGCAGATCCCAGCAGTGCCGGGTCCGTACTGGCCTGATCGCAGAGACCTCGCTCCAGCGCGCGCTCACAGACCTCCGGTCGCCGGGCCAGACCCAGAACCTCCCAGCCGAGGCGCCGCAGGTCGATTCCCATCGAGCCGCCGATCAGGCCCAGGCCGACGATTCCGACGCGCATAGCGGTTCTCCCGGCAGACGCTCCGCATCTTACCGGTCCGGGTCCGACGCCCGCTAGGATCACTGGATGATTGAGGCGGAAGTCCACGAACAGCTGCGACGCTGGCTGCGGGACCAGCCGGATGAGACCTGGCCCCACCACCTCACCCTGGCGCGGTTGGTGGCGCGTACCCTGCGTCAGCGGCGCAGTGCCCTGCTCCAGACGGCTCCGGCGGTGGGAGCTCCCCCTTACCTGATCAGTGCCCTGCTGCCGTTGCTGCTCTGGGAGGGGCCGGCTCTGCTGGTGGCCCCAGCGGAGCTGCTGCAACGGCTGCGGCAGACCGAACTGCCCCGCCTGGTGGGCAGCCTCGGGCGGGCTCCGGCGATTCATCTGGGGCTGCCGGATGCCCAGTCCCGCCCTGGGTTGTATTTCTGCGATCTGGATGATTGGCTGGCGATCGCCCTGACGGACATCCCCCGGCCGGATTGGCCGGTGCTGCTGCTGGGGGCCGAGCAGCTCGAGACGATGGCCGAGGAGCGGCTCACCACCCGGATCGGAATGGAAGACTGGGACGCCCTAGCCCTGCAGGCTCCTCACCGGCGAGAGATGCTGCTGGACCGTCGACTGCAGCTGCTGCACCACCTGGGCGATCGCCCTGCCAACCCCGATGAATGCTACGCCCTCGAGTCGGTCGAGCTGGAGCCGCTGCTGCGGCTGCTGGGGGATCTGGATGGGCTCACCCCGGTCTGGCAACGGTTTGCGGCAGCGGGTCCCGCCTGTTGCTGGGCGTACCTGGACCGCCGCCTCGGCCGCTTTCAATTGCTGCATCGGCCCCTCGATCTGAGCGATCGCCTGCGGCGGGTCTGGGG
>CAWUMD010000232.1:0-3253 GCA_963923365.1 uncultured bacterium | reverse complement strand
GGCCAGAGCATCGGCGCCCACCACCACCCCAACGCCCACCTCAGCGTTGTCTACTATCTGAGTGGTGACGGCAATCCCGAAGCAGGCTGCCTGCGCATCTTCGATGAGCGCCCCCGCAATGAACTCGTGCCCGGCATGGCCGTCGGCTACGGCGAAGTGCTCGACCCCGAAAATCCCTGCAACCGCGGCTGGGTCGACTACGCCCCCCACACCGGACTGCTGCTGATCTTCCCGTCCAGCACCCGCCACGGCGTCACCGAGAACCTCACCGATGACCTGCGCCTCTCGGTCAGCTTCGACATTCACATCGGTGCCCGCGACGCTGACGGCCCGGCCCCGGAATACCTCGCGCCTCCCGTCAGCCGCTGGAGTCCGTTCCGCCGCTAGAGCGACGGCACCAGTCCCCGTGCTCCAGACAGGGGGCATTCCCCAGCAGTTGCGATCGCCCGACGTAGAGCCAGGCCTCGCGCCCATCCGTCAGAGCCACCCACTGCCGCTGGTAGACGTGGGGATGTTCCTCCAGCCGGTCAAGCTGGCGTAGCAGAGCTGGGGTGCAGTGGTAAAGCTCGCCCACGAGGCACCCCCGACCGGCGATCGCCATCGGATAGGCGCCGAGGCTGTAGAGCGCGAACCCCTGCACCCGGGCCTCGCCGCCGTACTCCGCGCCCGCCAGCAGCCGGTGGTTGTACTCGCCCCGGCGCAGACTGCCGTAGACGAACACCGGTGCCGGAGCGGAGCGGTCGGGATGCACCCGGCAGTCCTAGCCGACGGAGCGCAGGGGACGGCGATCGATCACCTGATCGATCAGGCCGTAGTCCACCGCTTCCTGGGCCGACATGAAGAAGTCCCGGTCGGTGTCCTCCTCGATGCGGCTGAGGGGCTGGCCGGTGTTGTCCGCCAGGATGCCGTTGAGGCGCGACTTAATGAACAGGATCTCGTTGGCCTGGATCTCGATGTCCCGGGCCTGCCCCTGGGCGCCACCAAGAGGCTGGTGAATCATGATCCGCGAGTGGGTGAGGCTCATGCGCTTGCCCTTTGCCCCGGCCGAGAGCAGGAAGGCGCCCATGCTGGCGGCCAGCCCGACGCAGACGGTGGCCACATCGGGCTTGATGTGGTTCATCGTGTCGTAGATGCCCATACCGTCGTAGACGGAGCCGCCGGGGGAGTTGATATAGAGGAAGATGTCCTTCTCGGGATCCTCGGCCTCGAGGAAGAGCAGCTGCGCCACGATCCGGTTGGCACTGTCGGCGGTGACGGGTTCGCCCAGGAAGATGATGCGCTCGCGCAGCAGTCGGGAATAGATGTCAAAGGCGCGCTCGCCGCGGCCGGTCTCTTCGACGACGATGGGGATCATGGGCGAAAACAGCAGAGCTGGAATGGATTCCCGTTATTCTAGCCACTCCTCCGGATGCCGCCCGGTTTGGCAAAGCGGTTTCCATTGCGGGAGAATTATTAAGAAGTTTGACTGCTGAACCGGCCGTGAGTAGCATCCCCACTGTTTCCGATTCCAAGCGCCTGTTCTACAGCGCCCATCCTCGTCCGATCAACACCCTCTACCGTCGGGTGGTCGAGGAGCTGCTGGTGGAAATGCACCTGCTCTCGGTGAACAGCAGCTTCCGCTACGACGCCATCTATGCCCTCGGCGTGGTCACCGCCTTCGACACCTTCATGAGCGGCTACCAGCCCACCGCGGATGTCGACTCGATCTTCACCGCTCTCTGCCGGGGGGTACACAGCGATCTCGATCAGTATCGCCGCGACTCCCAGCAGCTGGTGGAGGTGGTGAGCCAAAGCGATCCCCAGGCGCTGCTCACCAGTCTGACCACCGCCGATGGCCAGGCACCCCAGCCCCTGCAGCAGATCCTCAGCGACATCGGCAATCGCCCCGACTTCAAGTACAGCCGCCTGTTCGGCATCGGCCTGTTCACCCTGATCGAGACGGCGGACGCCGAGCGGGTCAAGGACCCCGAACAGCTCAAGACCATCGTCGAGCAGATCAGCGGCCACTACCGACTGCCCGCCGACAAGCTGGTCAAGGACCTGGCGCTCTACCGCAGCAACCTGGAAAAGATGGTCCAGGCCCGGATCACGATGGAAGAGGCGATCGCCGCCGAACGCAAGAAGCGCGACCAGCGGGAACAGGAGAAGGCCGCTGCTGCTGCCGCCGCAACCGAGAATCAGCCGACCCCCGACGCCAGCCAGGATTAGCATCCTCAGCTCTCAGGGGCGCAGCTGCAGCGAGAAGCCGGTGCGCCCCGCCGTCGGGGCTTCGGTGGTCAGCTGCAGCTGCCCGAAGGGCCGCAGGATCTGCTGCAGCTGCGGAGGTCCCTGGAGCAGTCCTTTGCGGCTCAGATCCCGGAGGTTGAGATAGAGACTGTCCTGATCTGCAGGGGGTAGAGACTGCAGCCAGGGTAACCCCGGCTGGGGGCGTCCTGCCAGCGAGGCTCCTACCGCCAGATAGGCCACCGTTGGGCTGAACCAGCCACGACGGGCCAGGGGATGTCCCTGGGCATCGAGCCAGAGCACCTGTGCCCCCTCACGGCGGGTTCTGAGGCGGGCCCGCTGCTCGATCTGCTGCCAGGCCCGATCCAGGCCGCTGCGGTCGGGGGTCTGAGCGATCGCCACCAATGTCGCCCTGAAGCCCTGCCGGGGTCTGCCATCCGCCGTGGGCAGCAGTGCCACGGCCCAGCTGCCCCGGAAGCGCGGCAGCCAGCTGCGTTCCCAGTCCTGCCCCGTCAGCTGCCGGAACTCGTTGGGCAGCGTTCCCAGCAGGGGCAGCAGCAGACCAACACCGCTGCGGGCGTCCAGCCATTGCTGCGGCAGATCATGGCCCTGCCACCAGAGCCAGGGCTGACCCGGCAGCCAGGGGGCCAGCGGCTCGGCCGTCACCCCCGCTGCCTGCGGCAGCGCCAGAGGCGTGCGGACTGCGGCAACCCAGCTCTGGCCCCGCCATTCCAGCCCACCAGTCGCACTCGGGCCCAGGTGACCGCAGACCCCCAGCGCCAGCGGCGGCAGCGGCATCGCGTAGCCCTGGGCGGCAGCCGCTTCGTTGAGTGCAGGCCAGTTGAGGTAGAGGCGATCGCCTGGCCCCGTCGCGGCTCCACAGGACTGCTGGTACTGGGGATTGCTGATCAGGGCATCCCGCCCCTGGTAGGCCTCAAGCAGGGGGCGCAGACTGGTATCCCGGGTCCCCAGCAACAGAAAGCGATCGCCCAGCAGGGCCAGAGAGGCACGACCCTGCAGCCGACCCAGT
>CAWUMD010000231.1:0-3273 GCA_963923365.1 uncultured bacterium | reverse complement strand
ACGTGATCGGCCTCAACAACCCCGGCATGTTCGCCATCGGCGACACCATCTACACCGGCAAGCGGATGGAGTACGACGGCATCCCATGCTTCTCGCCGGAAATCTTCGCCTACCTGCGCAACCCCAACCCCTCCAAGTTCAAACCCTTCCGCAAGGGTGTCTCGGAGCTGCGGGAGGAAGGGGCCGTGCAGATCATGTACTCGGCCAACGAAAGCCGCCGCGACCCGATTCTGGCGGCAGTGGGTCAGCTGCAGCTGGAGGTCGTGCAATACCGTCTGCAGAGCGAGTACGGCGTCGAGACCCTGCTCGAGCCGCTGCCCTACAGCGTTGCCCGCTGGGTGGATGGCGGTTGGGAAACCCTGGAAGCTGCCGGTCGGCTGTTCAACACCGTCACGGTCAAGGACAGCTGGGGGCGGCCGGTACTGCTGTTCCGCAACGAGTGGAACCTGCAGCAGATCGAGGGCGACCATCCGGAGCTGAAGCTGAAGGCGGTGGCCCCGGTAGTGGCGGGTCTGGAGCCAATCGAGATCTGAAGATCGTCGTAACCCGCAGCGGTTGATTTCCCGGGATCCCGGCGCATCCTTGACAGTGATGAGTGCCCGGAACGCTCAGGGCCAGTCCTCTGGCTGGGTCCCCGGGACTTCACCGAGACCCGTTGTCAGCGAGGTGTCTTTCCTTGCCGTTACCCTCCAGCCGATGCCACTCCGGTTCTGCACTCGCGGCCCAGCGCGTCCGGAGGGAGGCGATGTAGATGAAGCTGCGGTACATCTTCCGAGCTTCCATGGCGGCGGCCGCCCTGTCTCTGGGGCTGGGGGTCGCGGTCGGTCTCGACCTCTGGCGCATCCAGACCCAGCTGGTGGTGCAGGACCGGTTGGCCCGTCAGGCGGAGAGCCTGAGCGACGAGATGCTGGCGATCGCCGATAACCAGACCCGCCTGGCCCGCTTCTACGTGATCCGGCGCGAGCCCCGCTACCGTGACTACTACCGCCAGCTGGTGGCCATCCGCCAGGGGCGGCAGCCCCGACCGATCACCTACCCGCCCAGCTACTGGCAGCTGGTGCTGTCCGGTCGGAAGCCGGATCGGCTCGGACCCACCCGGAGCTACCAGACGGCGATCGCCCAGTTGCAACTGCGGCCCAATGAAACGCAGCTTTTCCGGGCAGCCGAACGAGCCCTGAGTCAGCAATCCCGGGTGGAGGAGCAGGCCATTGAGCTCACCGACCGGGGTGATCGGGTGGCGGCGGAAGGCCTACTCTGGGGCCAGGACTATCTGATCCGCAAGAATGCCGTCCTCACCCCCACCAGCAGTCTGCGGGTGGTGCTCGACAGTCGGATCGACCACGAGTCCTACCTCCTGCAGGAACGACAGAAAGTAGGACTGATTGGCCTCTGCAGCCTGTTCGGCCTGCTGCTGCTGGAGCTGGTGGGCATCTACGCTCTGGTGCAGGGGCGGATCCTCGGCCCGGTGAAACGGATGGAAATCCAGTCGCAACGCCTGGATAGCGGCGATCTGGAGGCCCGCAATCGCATCGACCAGACTGACGAGATCGGCCTGCTGGCCCGCCAGCTGGATGCCATGGCATCCAGCCTGGAGCAGCAGATCCGCAGCCTGGCGGAGAGCCGCCAGAGTTTCGCCACCCTGGTCCAGAACGTCCAGGGCGCGGTCTACCGCTGCTCCCCGGGCCACGACGAGGTGCTGCACTATCTCAGCCCCGGGATCGAACAGCTGACCGGGCACCCGGCCGAGCACTACCTCAGCGGAGCCTGCCGCCTGCGCGGGCAGATTCACCCTGATGACCGGGAGATGGTCTGGCAGGCCATGGACACCGCCGTACAACGGGGCGAGCCCTACAGCGTCGAATACCAGCTGCAGCAGACCAACGGCGACTGGCGTTGGGTGCTCGACCGCGGCCTGCCCATCTGCGATGCCGAAGGGCGATTGCTCTACCTGGAGGGCGCCATCTTCGACATCAACCTGCGCAAGCAGGCCGAAGCCACCCTGGCCCTGGGCAAATCCCTGGCAGAGGAATCGGCCCGGCTCAAGAGCGAGTTTCTGGCCAACATGAGCCATGAAATCCGCACCCCCATGAACGCAGTGCTGGGCATGGCCTACCTGCTGGGGCGCACCGCCCTCGACCCGATCCAGCAGGACTACCTGGGACGAATTCAACGCTCGTCCCAGCATCTGCTCGGCATCCTCAACGACATCCTCGACTTCTCGCGCATCGAGAGCGGCCACGTCGAGATGGAGTGCATCGACTTCACGCTCGAGAGCGTGATCGAGCGGATCTCCGACCTGCACGCCCAGACTGCCAGCGAGAAAGGGCTGGAGCTGACCCTATCGGTGGCGCCCAGCGTGCCACTGCAGTTGCGGGGCGACCCGCTGCGGCTCGGGCAGGTGCTGAGCAATCTGGTGGGCAACGCCATCAAGTTCACCGACCAGGGCGATGTGACGGTGATCATCGCAACGGTTCAGGAAACCGATCAGACCGTGCAGCTACGCTTTCAGGTCGAGGACACCGGCATCGGCATGCGCCCCGAGCAGTTACGACGCATCTTTGCCCCCTTCGAACAGGCCGACAGCACCATCACCCGCCGCTTCGGCGGCACCGGCCTGGGGCTGGCGATCAGCCAGCGACTGGTGGAGCTGATGGGGGGAGCCCTGGAGGTGTCCAGCCGCTTCGGCAGGGGCAGCCGCTTCAGCTTCACCCTACCCTTCGCACGCAGTGCCGCCCCGGTGCGACTGGTGCTACCCCCCGCCCAGCTGGTCGGCCAGCGGGTGCTGGTGGTGGATGACAACGAGCGCGCCCGCCAGGTGCTGACGGAAATCCTCAGCCACTTCCACCTGCGGGCGGAGGCGGTGGCCTCGGGCCCGGCGGCCGTGACGGCGGTGACCCAGGCCGCTCGCGAGCAGGATCCCTACAGCGTCCTCTTCCTCGACTACCAGATGCCGGGCATGGATGGCCTGGAGACGGTGCTGGCCCTGCAGCCGATTCAGCCCACCCCCCAGATCGTGCTGGTCACCGCCCACGGCCGCGAACTGCTGGTCAGGAATGCCACCGACGCCGGGGTGGCGGAGGTGATGACCAAACCCGTCACGCCCTCCCAGCTCCTAGAGATCACCACCCGGGTGATCGGGCGATCGCCGGGTCTGCGACCGACCGCTGCCCCCCCAGCCCCGGTCCCGGAGCAACCCAGCCTGGCGGGGCAGGCAGTGTTGGTGGTCGAGGACAACGACCAGAATCTCGACTACGTGAGACTGCTGCTGGAACA
>CAWUMD010000230.1:0-3282 GCA_963923365.1 uncultured bacterium | reverse complement strand
CAACTCTGAGTTACACCTAAAAAACTTAACTGCCATACTTTTCCGGGGCAGCAAGGGATGTAGCCGGCCCGAAACAGCGGTGTGAAACTGTAGAGCCAGAGATTGAAGTAGAAACTCTTCTGCCAGAAATCGAGTTTGCTCCAGATAGGCAGGTCCTTGCCACAGAAATAAATCTGCAGATTGCCCTGCATCCAGCGCAACCGCTGATCAAGGTAGTCGCGGAAGGTACGGGGTACCTCCCCCAGACTGAGGATTTCGTCGAGGTAGATCAGCCGCCAGCCCCGGGTCAGCAGGCGGGTACCGGTCTGGTAGTCCTCGACGATGCAGCGGTCGAAGTAGCCCCCCGCCGACTCCAGTGCCTGCCTTCGGACTACGTAGGACGTCCCACAGCAGATTACGGCATTGAACTGGTCGCGCAGCACCTCAATGTAATGGAAGAAATAATCCATATCCCCCGGCATCAGGAATTCCAGACCTAGGTTGCGGTTATGGAAGTCGGCATTGAAGAAGTGCTGGGGCGTCTGCACCAGCGCCACCTCCGGGTCCTGGAAGAAACCCACCGTCCGGTACAGGAACTGACGGAAGGGGACAAAATCGCAGTCGAAGACCGCGACCAGTTCACCATCGCTGTGGGCGAGAGCGTAGTTGAGATTACCTGCCTTGCGGTGGGCATTATCCGGGCGACTGAGGTAATCGACCCCTAGTTCTGCAGCCAGCGCGGCAATGGCCGGGCGATGACCGTCATCCAGCACAATGACCCGTTTGTGGGCGTAGTCGATATTGCGACAGGCCAGGATCGCACGACGCACCAGCCGTTCGGCTTCGTCGTAGGTGGGGATGAAGACATCGACCGACGGCTGCTGCTGCTCCACCCAGTCCATCAGGGCGTCGGCCTGACGCGTGCGTCGCCGGGGATCGAAGCGCAGAGCCGGATAGAACTGAAATGTGGTGCTGACCAGATACGTGGCTTCGAACAGAAAAAACAGCAGACTGCAGACGAAGCTGATCGGATGGGCCGTGTTGAGGGTGGTCGCGCGCCAGAGGAAGTAGCGCAGGGAAAATCCGGCCAGCAGCATGGAGGCCAGCAGGTAGGTCCAGGGGCGGCGGGGTAGGGTTCGGATCCCCAGGGCAATACCCAGAGCCACCGTCAGCGGCAGCAGCAGCTCAGGCCCGGTCTCCCGAACCTGCCACTCCTCCGGCAGAGCGCGCACCTCCAGGGGGTTAAGCAGCCCCGGAGCCACAAGCCCGAACTGCAGGTTGGCCAGCAGCAGCGCTCCGACCAGCAGCAGCCCAGAAACCAGCAGCAGCACCCAGAGACCTGGGTGAACGCGGAGGGGTGCCGGGCTGCGCTCCGGATTGGAGTTCAGAACACTCATCGTTCGAACAGCACCCGGGCGGTATAGCCGACATAACAGAACTGCAGGGGCGGAGCCGGGGCATCCTCCACCAGCTCCACCCGCACCTGACTTTCCCGGGCCAGGTTGATCGGGATCGGGGCGGGCTGATCCTGGCCCAGCTGCAGCCGTCCCACACCGGAGCGGATGAAGGCCACCCGCCCCCTCAGTTCGATCCGGCTGCCCACCAACTGGATGGTGGCGGGACTACCAATGCGCAGAGTGTTCAGATCCGCTTCGCTGACGAAGGTATCAATCCAGCGTTGCCGACAGTTGACCAACTGCAGCACTACCTGGTCGGCCCTCAGGCGATCGCCGGGCCGGGCCTGGTTCTGCCAGACCACCGCAGCCTCCGGGCTGAGCAGGTCGGTATCCGCCTGCAGCCGGAACTGCCGCCGGGCCGCCATCACCTGCCGTTGCAGGCCCTCGACCCGTTGGGTGGCGGTAGCCATCTGGTCCTGGAGACTCTCCCGCAGCAGTTGTGCCTCCTGCAGGCGGGAGACCGGATCGTAGTTACTGCGGGTCGTGGTCAGGGTCAGGTCCCGCTGGGCAGCATTCAGCAGGGTCTGCTGTCCCTGCAGTTGGCTGCGCAGGTTGAGCAGATCCTGCTGCCGCTGGCGGGCCGTCGTCCGGGCCCGGTCGACAATGGTTTCAGCAATCGCCCCGGTCCGGTAGAGATACTCCTGTCGGGCCACATCCCGCTGGGCAAAGGCCAGTTCCGCCTCAGCACGCCGGATATCCGCCTGAACCCGCCGGATTTCGCTGCGGTAACGTTGCGTCTCCAGCTGCCGCTGGGCAGTCCAGTCGTTCTGCAGACGCCCGATCAGCTGCGTCTGATGCTCCAACCGGTGTTCGATTTCGGCCCGACTGCTTCGGGCCGCCGCCAGGTCAGTCTCCATGCGACGCACATCCAGGGTGCTGGCCCGGTCATTATGAATCACCGCCAGTCGTTCGCCCTGGGCCACTTGCTGCCCGGCCCGCACCCGCAGTTGCCGCAGTGTCCCGGCGATCGGCGATCGCAGCTCGATGGGCTCTGCATTGATCACTGCATCCCGGGAGCGGGTGGTGAAGAAGTTGACAGCGATGGTAGCCGTCACCACCAGGAGACCACCACTGAGCAGCAGCAGCAACAGATTCGCAAGGCGACTGCGCCTGACCGTATCACTTTCCGCAGTTGGGAAAGTCACCATCGCCCTGCCCTCTCACCTGAGCTGTGTCGACGATCTACGCTGAATGTCGTACTTAACTACGATTAGAGCATCAGGCTTGACATTATCTTCATCAATGCAGGCTTGGGCTGCAGGTCCTGACTGAAGGACAGCGGTCGCTGGGGCAGTCCATCGGCGCGGGGAAACGCCTGATTCAGCCAGGTGTAGCGATCGCTCAGCCCCCAGCCACAGATCAGTTTCAGGCGGGGTTGGGGCAACACTGCCGCCAGGAAGTCCCCGTAAACGGCAGCGACCCGGGCATCCCGTTCCGGTATGGCAGCGGGCAGGGCCTGATCGTTGACATCCAGTTCCGTGACGTAGAGATCCAGCCCCAGATCACTGATCTGCCGCAGGAAGGTCGGCAGGGTGCGGAAGGTCGGGCCAGTATCCGTGGCGTAGAGGTGCGCCTGCAGTCCCAGGGCCTGAACGGGAGCCCCCTGCTGTCGCAGCGATCGCAACAGAGTCAGCATCTGCTCCCGCTTGCGGGCCGTGGTCGGGTCATCGCCCTCCAGCCCGTACTCATTGATCACCAGAGGAGTGGACGGATCTGCCGCTCGGGCCCAGCGCAACGCCCGGTCAATGTAGTTGGGGCCGAGGGAGTCCAGCCAGATCGTGCGGCGCAGACCCGACCCATCCTCAGCAATCGGTTCATTGACCACATCCCAGGACTGCAGTTGCCC
>CAWUMD010000229.1:0-3337 GCA_963923365.1 uncultured bacterium | reverse complement strand
TGCCGGAAGCGTTCCGTAGCTCGCTGCTGGGCGGCGTGACGGACGTAGCGGTCATGGGCACTCAGGGAGCGGTGCCGCATCAGGATCATCGCCTCCAGGCCTGAGAAGTGGTCGCTGCTATAGAGCCAGCGGCCGAAGGTATGCCGGAACCGGTGCGGATGTACATCCGCCACCCCCGCCCGTTCCCCCAGCCGCGCCACCAGACTCCGCAGCCCGTCGTAGCTCAGGGGCTCACCACTGCGCTGGCTGCGCAGAATCGGGCCCGCTCCCGGCTCCACCTCCCGCAGCAAGGCCATCACCCGGCCCGTCAGCGGCGCAATGCCCGTGCTATCCGCCTTCGCCTTCGGGATCCGCAGGCTTTGCTCCTCAAGACTGAGGTCCTCCCAGGTGGCCCCCAGCACCTCCGAGGCCCGCAGGCCGCACAGCAGCAGCTCCAGCGCCAACTGGTCCCGCCAGCTGACAGCTACGGCCCGCAGACGCTCCACTTCGGCATCGCTGAAGTCCTTGGGCACCGGTGGGCTCTGGCGGTAGCGGCGCACCCCCAGGAACGGGTCCTCGGCAATCACCCCCGGGTAGCGCTCCCGGTGCCAGCCGATGAAAGCCTGCACCACCGCCAGATGACGGTTGGCCGTTGTGGCCTGGTACCCGGCCCCCGACTCGGACCCCAGCCAGTGGCGGTAGCGACCGATCAGCCGCGCACTGATGCGCTCGAATCCCCGCTCCTCCAGAAAGCCCAGAAACCGCTCCAGCACCTGCGCGTAGCTGCGGCGCGTACTGGTCGCCGTGCAGTGCGCCTCCAGAAACTGGGTCACCACCTCCCGACGCAGATCCCGCGGCGGTGCCACCGCCGGGACCGGAGCCGGCAGCCCGCCCCGCACCTGACCCAGGCCCGGCACCTGCAGCACCTCGATCCGCTCGACCTCTGACATCGTCATCTATTCCAGCTGGAGTTCCTGACCCAGGGCACTGAGGGCATCCAGGGCCTGGCGACGGCTGACTCGACGACGCTGCTGCCACTCCAGCACCTCCTGCAGGCGCAGCCGAGCGTCGAGTTCCCCAGACACCGTCGGAATCTCTCCCTGCTCCATCAGCCGGGTCAGGTATGCCAGAGAGACATTCAGCAACTGAGCCGCCTGCCGGGGCGTCAGCAGCATGGCATCTGCCGCAATACTCATGGCCTGCTCTCTGCTCTTGCGTACATCACTCAGTCTCCGGAAGCCAACACCTGTTCGGGCGTCCGGCAATGCTGTGGAAACAGGCGCAGCAGCTGCCGGTCGTAGGTGACCAGAATCGCGTCCTGGGACTGCGCCAGATACACGAACTCCGCATCGTAGCTGGAGCACCCGCTCCGCTCGGCCAGACCCAGGGCCTCCACTGGATCCACCCTGAACTCCCGAGGCGCCATCAGGGCACCAGTCTCCTGCAGAGCAGCCTGAGCCTCCTCCACGGACATCAGACCGGCCCGTACGTACTTGAGGAGAATCGAGGTCAGTTCATGACGCCAGAGCTCAGGCACACCCCAGGTCGGCGTCCGCTGCAGCAGCTGCGGCACCACCTCGGCCCCCACCGTAGGAACCAGCAGGGCCGCAATGATATTGCTGTCGAGAATCAGCCTCAGGCCTGGCCGGTATGAGCCGCATCGACCAGCTCATCCGGGGTCACCGGAGATCCCTGAAACCTGGACCGCATGGCCGCCGCCCGACGCAGGAACGTGTCCACATCACTGCTCTGCTGCTTCGTCACCTCCTCCAGGCAGGCAATCACCTCCCGGTTCAGGCTGCGGTGATGCTCCCGGGCCATAACCTGCAGGCGAGCATGCAACTCATCGGGCACATTGCGGATTGTCAGCGTGGCCATAACTGCAGAATGACAGCACTCTGACATCAGTCTATCGCTCTACATCCGGATCCGCTCCATCCGGATCTGCAGCGGCCCGTGGAACTCGCTCTGGCTGAAGCGCAGCGGCCAGCCCAGCGGGTTGAGCAGCAGCACCAGCAACACCGGTACCGCCGACAGGCCCGAATACTCCACCAGTCGCGTGAACTCCATTGGCCCCTCCAGCCAGGGCTGCAGCTGCCGCGCCCAGTCCACCACCTGCTCCGGGTAGTCCCGCCGCAGTGACTCGGGCAAGCCTGACGCCTCGGGCTCCGGCTCCTGCACGAACTGCAGCGCCTCCTCCCGGCTGATCTCCCCCACCTGGGTGCCCCCGATTGCCCCGGACCAGGTCGGGGCCGGCAGCGGATCCGCCGGCGCGCTGACCACGGACCCAAAGTCCACCTCCTGGTAGCTGCGTACGTAGGCCGAGAAGAAGTCGCCTCCCACCGCCGGACCCTCCGTCCGCCGCAGGTAGCTCGCTTCCAGATCCTCCAGGTGGATCTCATGGCGCAGCGCCAGCCCCTCAAGCACTGCCGCCAGGCTGCTCCCCAGCTCGGCCAACGGCAGCTTCCCCTGGGGCAGCGCATCCACCGCCGCCAGCAGCGCCGGAAAGTCCGCTGCCGTCGGGTCCCGCTGCAGCTGCTGGATCAGGGCGCGAAGATCGGACATTCGCTCGGCGACCGGTTGATCTGGTTCGTGAACTGGCGGAAACCGTACCGCTGCGCCTGCTCCAGCATCGCCGCCGTCAGCAGCTCCAGCCGCCGCGGGGTATACCCCAGCGTGCTGAACGGGCCAATCACCGCCCGCAGCTCACCTGCCAGGAACAACCGTCCCTCCAGGGCACAGACCGGACTCTGGGCCGTCTCCCGGTAGACCACCAGCAGGGCCGCATCCGCCTTGGGCACCTCCACCGTCAGCTGCTCCACCACCCCCTGCTGCGCCGCCCGGTAGCGATGGCGTTTCTCCAGACGCCGCTGGTCCCGGTGCCGGTAGTAGCTGCGACGCTGATGACACTGGTGGTCATCCCAGCAGGACTGCTCCCGCGCTTCCTCGGCACTCAGCCAGGCACAGGCGGCACATTTCTCGTTCCGAGGGCGGGCCATGGGGTCAGAACTCCGGCGGTGGGGGCATCAGATCCCGCTGGGGGAGCTCCATCTCCCACCCACCGATCGCCGCAAACAGAGCCTGAATCTCCCCGGCCAGACCAGGCTGCGAGAGATCGGCAGGCTCATTATCCAGAGACTCAGCGCGCTCCGGCCGTTCCTCAGATGGCTGACAACAGTGCATGGCTCACTCCGGGCGCGGAACAGTAAGCAGACAGACACGAACACCTTCAGTCTGACCGAGCCCAGGTCAGCGAACCTGTTTTCCCGGACGGGGTGTCAGGGGTCGGTTTCAAGGGCCGCCCAGGGCCTGGGCTGGGGAAACTAGCACCCACTATACCCGGAAAATAAGCCATTCT
>CAWUMD010000228.1:0-3342 GCA_963923365.1 uncultured bacterium | reverse complement strand
CTGAGAAGTGGAGGCTTCTTTTTTAATTGCTTCCGATGGTGGCGGCCCCTTCTTGGATTGCAAGAAGGGGCCGCTGACCCTTCCATTCCTCATTTGAGGATGAACTCTGGCTGACCCAATGACTCAAGAAGCTGTCGGTGGTCGTGGCTGAGGACGGCAGGGAGATCTGCGAGGTCGAAGGCTTGAACCATGGTGATTTCTGCGTGATCCTGGGGTCTGGCAAGGCCGGACACCTCAACCTCGAACAGTAGGATGATGCTGTGGCAACGGGGATCCCGCTCGGGGGACGAGAAGACGCCGCGGACGCCACGGATCTTCTGACAGCGCAGACCGGTTTCCTCTCGTAACTCCCGGTGAACTGCCTCCTCGACCGTTTCACCCCAGTCAACCATTCCCCCCGGTAATCCCCAGGTGCCATCGTCGCGGCGTTTCACCAGGATCAGACGACCATCCGGTTGCCAGGGGACGATGGTGACGGCCAGCAATGGCCGTCGGAACAGCAGTTTCAGAATGCTCTTCAGTCGAGACAAGCCAGGATCTCTTCAGCGTGGGGTTCCGGTTTGACCTTCAGAAAGACCTGCTCCAGAGTCCCATCGGGACCGATCACAAAGGTATGGCGCATCACGCCCATGTATTCGCGG
This sequence comes from uncultured bacterium, assembly GCA_963923365.1. Taxonomy (GTDB): domain Bacteria; phylum Cyanobacteriota; class Cyanobacteriia; order Synechococcales; family Synechococcaceae; genus CAWUMD01. The sequence goes on along the minus strand of CAWUMD010000228.1, from coordinate 2,701 downwards.
CCCATAAATTTCTTCAGGCCGTAACTGCCATAGGCAGTGGCAACAGCGGTATCTGCATCGGTCAGCAGGCTGAACGGCAGATCGTATTTTTTGATGAATTTCTGATGTTTGCTGGCATCGTCCAGACTCACCCCCAGGATGACGGTATTGCGATCGCCGAATTCCGTAAACCGGTCCCGGAATCCACAGGCTTCCTTGGTGCAGCCCGGCGTATCATCCTTCGGGTAGAAGTAGAGAATAACCCGTTTGCCTCGCAGGTCCTTGAGGCTGACAAGCTGACCATTCTGGTCAGGTAGCTCAAAGTCGGGGGCCGGATCGCCAATCGTTAGGGGCATGGGGAGAGGGATGGTATCAATCCAACAAACGCTATCGGGGGACCGCCTTGCCGTCAATCGGGGCTGTTGTCGGGACGGATCGGTGGAGCTCTGGGGTCTGGACCTGGAGTCTGGGCGGGTCGATCGCCAACTGCTGAGCTCACTGGAGTGGGAACGGGCCTCCAGCTATCAGGATGAGCGGCTACGGCAGCGCTTTATCCGTCTGAAGGGCCTGCAGCGCCGCATCCTGGGGCGATACCTCCATTGCGAACCGAGCGCAGTGACCTATGCCTACGGCCCCCAGGGTAAACCCGAGCTGCCGGGAACCCATCTGTTCTTCAATCTGACCCACAGTGGCGATCGCGCTATCCTGGCCATCGCCTCCCAACCTGTGGGTGTGGACCTCGAGTCTCTGTCCCGACCGATACGGGATCCCCTGGCCCTGGCGGTCCGCTTCTTCCCGGCAGGGGAAGTGGCGCGGTTGCGACAGGTCTCGCCCGACCATCAGCGTCAGCAGTTCATTCAGAGCTGGGTGGTCAAGGAGGCTTATCTGAAGGGCCTCGGCGTCGGTCTGGCGGGGCAGTTGGAGTCCCTGGACTATCGGCACACCGACCATGGCCCCCGCCTGGCTCGGGAGGGCCGAGAGCTGGTGTGGTCCCTGCGGGCGGGAGCACCCTGGGTGGGCTGGTGGGCAGCGATCGCCACGCTGAATCCGCCGACGAGTATCCGCTGGCAGCAGTGGACGGAAGACGAAGAGAATCCGCAGAATTCCTGAATGCCGGTCATCCCTGGCTACCCTAGGCCAGACTTCCCGACCTGTTGGACATGACCATGCGCCGGATCGCGCTTCTGAGTCTGGGACTGCTGCTGAGTGGGGGGCTGACGGCCTACGCTCTCAATCGCCATGGGGGAACGGATACACTGCCCCAGGAAGCCCTGCCGACGGTCTACGGTCAACTGCCAGAGTCGGTCCGGATGGCCCTGGTCAACGATCGGCGGATCCAGGCCAGCCAGGTGAACCGAGTTCTCGGCGAGGTGAATACCGCCCAGATGCTCGGCTTCATGTACGGGGGCTGGCGCAAAGGATTTGAGGATCTAGACCTCAGTCCCGAGGTCGATGGTTACCACTTCCGAATGGAGCAGCGGGCGCCTGGGGTGGTCACCTGGGCGGAGCCGACCGTGCTTCACTACCGCAGTTTCGTTGCAGCAGTGGCGGCGGACGGCGATCGCCTGCGGGAAATCCGATGCCAGAGCGAGCGGGCTGAACTGCGTCCTCTGGCGGCACCGAGCCTGCGGGAGGGTCAGCTGGTATGCCCACCGGGGAGTCATCGCCTCTCCTGAGCATCATGCCGGTCGAGAGAGTTAAACCGGGCTACACTAAGCTAATCCAGCCTGTCAAGCAGTGCCAATGACGATCGCGTCGACTCCAACGATTCAATCCTTTGATGACGCCATCGCGCGCTGTCAGCAGGAGGGAATGCGGGTCAGTCGACAGCGGCGGTTCATTCTGGAACTGCTCTGGGACAGTCGGGAACACCTGTCGGCCAAGGACATCTACGATCGCCTCAGCCGTGATGGTAAGGATATCGGTCACACCTCGGTCTACCAGAATCTTGAAGCCCTCGTCAGTCACGGCATCATCGAATGTCTCGAACGGGCCGATGGTCGACTCTACGGCTGCATCAGCGAACCCCACAGCCACGTCAACTGTCTGGACAGCGGTGAAATTGTGGATGCCTTCGTGCAGTTGCCGCCGGAGCTTCTAGCCCGCATTGAAGCTGAAACCGGCATCCGCATTGTCGACTACAAAATCGATTTCTTCGGTTATCGCACCCGCGACTGACTGAGACCGGCGACTTGACAGAATCCGGTATCCTGTCGGGTGTTGTTCGGCAGAGTCCCCAGTCTGATGCAGCCCGTCGGTCCCAGGGTCCGAATCACCGGGGAGCCGTTGTTGGCCGCAGGCCTGACGGCGGAGTTATCCGGGCTTGCCGGTCTGACGCTGACCGAAAGCGACCCTGACGTCCTCCTCTGGGTTCTGGACAGTCCCGAATCGCTGCCACCGCTGCTGGAATGGCGCCAGCAGAATCGTGATCTGCCGCTGCTGGTGGTGCTTCGGCCTGCCCACCTGACCCTTGCAGTTGCCCTGGCGAAGCTGCAGCCGATTGGTTTCTGGCAGACCTGTGAGAGTTGTGACCTGCTGCTGATCCGCCTGCAACAGCTGGTGGCGGGAGAGGTGCTGCCGCTGCCGACTTTACCGGAGGCCTCTACCCCCCGCCATCCCTGGCATATCCGGGGCTTGGGGCAGATTGATGCTGCCCTTCTGGAACTGGGGACCACCCTGCCCTGTCTCTTATACACATCTCCGAGCCCACGAGACCAGAGAG
>CAWUMD010000227.1:0-3346 GCA_963923365.1 uncultured bacterium | reverse complement strand
CCGCGCCCGGTCTGACTTCCCCCGACCCCGGTCGCGAACAGGGAGCCGCCTGCCGCCGTGTGCCACTGAGATACGCTCTTGCTGTCGCTGGCCAGCAGGCCCCCGCCCTGGCGGTAGTAGCTACGGCAGCTGCGGCTGATGCTGTAGGCCAGTGCCGAGGAGTAGCTGGCGATGCCGACATGCTGCTCGGGGTTGCGAGCCAGGAAATAGGCGGGAAAGAGCTTGGAGGCCAGCAGGGTTTTGCCGTGGCGGGGCGGCATGAACACCATCAGCCGCCGGCAGTGTCCATCGGCGACGTTCTGGAGGGCGATCGCCAGCCGTCGGGCATGGGTATGGAAGCAGTAGCGCGGCTCCACCGCCGTCACCCAGTCGATGAACGACAGCGGCGCGGCAGCGGTGTCCGTTGAGTTGTCCGGCAGGTCGAGCAGGGCCTGGGCGATCGCCGCCCCGAGGGGGTCACGCCGGATCATCGCTGCTCTGGGGCAGGGGGCCGCAGCCGGCCGCGACCAGGGCAGTGAGCAGACGATGGCGCAGCAGCGGGTCCGGCAGCTCGGTCTGGAGGGCGCTGACCACCTTGGCCATCAGATCGGTTTCGGCTTTCCGGACGGCCCCGGATTCCGACCAGCGGTCGCGGGTGTCGGGATGATGGCTGAGCCACCAGCTAGCGGCCCGCCAGTCGTCAGCTGCTGCTGCCCGGATCCGGGCGACAGCGAGGGCTTCCGCCTTGCCCCGCGCGCGCGTGATGGATGCCAGGAATTCACCGTAGAGCCCGGATCTTCCCTGGACGGCTTCAGACATCCAGAGCCGGAAGGTACTGTAGGGGACCCCAGCGATACGGCACGCGACCTCCTGGGGCAGGCCACTGCCGATCAGCCGTTCGAGTTCAGCCATCAGCTCCTGGGACAGAGAGAGGGGGCGGCCCCGCCTCGAACGCTTGCGTTGGCCCATGACTCAACCTCCTGTCGGAAGAAAGCGATGCCCGCAGGCCGGGCAGACACAGCCACCCGCCTCCGGTTCACCAGGGTCCGTTTCGGCGGGGACCTCCGCCTGGGCCAGCTCCGCCAGCAGGGACTCCAGCTCCGCCGGCCGGAACCAGTCCCCCAGGTCTACCTCCACCGCCAGTTCCGCCAGCACCTCGGGGTTCCACTCCGCCAGTTCGGCGCTGCGGTTATCGGCGATCGCCAGCTCCACCTTCTCGGCCTCTGAGAGACCCCGTCGCCGGACGGCAATCAGGCTGCGGCCATCGCACTCCACTACCTGTACCCGGTCGATGCCGACCTCGGCAGCCGCTTCAACGGTGCCATTACCGCAGAGCACCCGCCCGTCCTCATCGATCACGATCGAGCGGGCCGCCCCGAAGCGCTCCAGACTGCGGCTGATTCGACTGGCGGAGCGGGGAGTACGGCGGCGGGCATTGCGGGTGTCGGGCGTCAGATCACCTAGGGAAAGGTCAGCCATCACAGGCACCTGGAACATCTCCCGAAGATGCCGATACCCCGTTGCCCCCTACTACCAGCAGCACCTCAATCCGCCCGGTCGCAGCGTGCTGCCAGTGAACGCTCAGAGACGGTAGTACCCGCAGTCGGTCATCGGTGAGGATGCCAGCCCGGACGAGGGCATCGAGAACGGAGCCGGCGGCATTGTCGGCGTCAGTCATGCCCCGCCCGCCGAAGAGCTGGACCTCGCAGTGATCGATGTGTTCCAGGGGCGGGTGGGGCCACTGGTGCCGCAGGATATCCGTGGCAGCATCACGCCAGGCGCGGTAGGCCTTAGGCAGGTAGGCATGGCCGCAGAAGCGGGGACGTGCCTTACCGATGGGCGGTAGGGGCAGGAGGAAGGTGTAGGTGTCGGTCATGGTGAGAGTGAGGAATCGGCATCAGAAGTTGCCGTAGCTGCGAATGGAAGTGGTAATCCATTTCCAGGAGCGTTATCTGAAGTTGCATGGAGCCCGATTACACAGCAGCCCGCCAGGCCAGTCAGTACAGAACGCTGCTGAAGCGATTCCGCCAGTTGACCCAGGGTCAGCGAATCTACCTGGCGGTCTACTCCCACACGCTGGTGCATCTGTCGATCGGCAACTGGCTGCAGCCACCGACGCTGGTGGGGGCGTCACGGCGTGAGGAGGAAGCGTTTGAGCAGATCCAGCGCCTGGGGCCTGGGATTGTGATGGTGACCGAGCGTCTGGAGCAGGGGAGCGGATTGTCCCTGTGTGCGCGGTTGGGAGAGCTGACCAGGTGTCCCCTGCGGATGCTGATGGTGACAACGCCGTCAGTGGGGCCCCTGCAGTGGGCGGAGCAGTTGGGAGTGGAAGCGATAGCGATGGATTCGGGCCCGGATGGAGGCCGACCGCTGGATGCCCTGCAGAGCGTGCTGAAGGGAGTCCTCTACCGGGGCCCGCGGGTGCAGGAGCTTCTGTCCCGGGCGAAGGGACAGAGGGTGTGGCTCACAGCTCAGGAGCAACAGCTGCTGCAGCTGGTGGCCCGGGGTCTGACGGATCAGCAGCTGGCGGAAGGTATCGGTCAGAGTCGGCGAGCGACGCAGCGTCAGCTGGCGGACCTGCGGATGCGTCTCCAGGCTGGAGACCGCTGGGAGATGGTGATCAATGCGCTTCAGCAGGGGCTGCTGGAGATATCGAAAGTTTAAGCAGGTCTAAAACTTTGAGGGTTAATGCGGATGGGAGCGGGCTTGGATTTGTCCGCGTCTTAAGGTTCCCTTCGGGATCTGCGGGGTCAGTGCGGTCGCATGAGAGTCAGGCCGGGAAGGGCTTCTGCAGAACGGGGCGCTCAGGGGTGATTGGAAAGGGGTGTCAAAAGTTGGCGCACGTGCGCCAGATTTCGTCCTGAGAGGGCGCCCAGGGGTCGAAAAGCGGGCCTACACAAGGGCGCCGGAGCGAGTTAGAAGGAAAGCAGCCAGCCAGACGGCGTAGGGAGTTGCCCTCCCAAGTGCCCGGATGAGCTGACCTGAAGTCTTCGTCACGGAGTGCTCTTCGGAGCACAGCCAACCGACCTGCCTGGGTCGGTGACGGAGTCGTGCGTCTGTCGTTGAGCTCTCTGAAGGAGGGCCCGTGTTGTTCAGCAGAAGTCCAGGTGACCTGCGGCAGTTGTGTGGAGGGTCCTGGCAAATTTCCGTAGTCCGGGGTGGCGAACCCCAGAGTTACCGAATGCCGGTGGAGGTGTATGGATGTCGGTCATAACCGCGGAGAAGGTTGCTGCGGCAGAGTGGTTCGTGCCGGTACCGATTGGATGGCTGAGGCTGCCGAGTGCCGAGTTGAAGGTAGCGGTGACGCTACTGAGCTACGCGGATGCAACCGCAACGTAAGCGTTCAGGGGGTAGGGCTTAACGGCGT
>CAWUMD010000226.1:0-3355 GCA_963923365.1 uncultured bacterium | reverse complement strand
ACTTAAATTCCGCAATAACCCTAGGACTGATTGTCGAAAAATTCTGTTGAACTACCGTTTTTGGGGGGGATGGCTTTAAAATCCTGGAATAAGCTTGAACGCACTCAAAAAATTTCCTGAGCTCTCCAACCATGACGAAGGGCACCTCTGAAGCCACCCCTCAGATGCGGGCACAACGATTTGTGCGCCTGCTTCGCTTCACCCGTGCCCGGCTCGGACGCGCCCTAGTCCGCCGCCCGGCAGCCCAGGGTGAGTCCCATTTCCTGTCCCGGCGCCAGCTGGGCAAGATGCTGGGGGTCTCCCCGACGATGATGAACCGCTACGAGTCGGGTCGCATCGATCCCCACGAGGTTCGCTTCGGGGTGATGTGTCAGCTGGCCTCGATCATGGGGGTGAGTGTTTCGGCCATGGCCCTGTTCATCGACGCCGGAAAACTGTCGGCGATCATTGAAACCCTGGGTGATAGCGATGAGCGGATGGCCATCCTCGAGGAGCCGCTAGACCTCGACCTGCAGGGCACCGTCGCCGATGTGGAAACCGCTCCGCTGGCCTTCCTGCGGGAGCAGTTGAGCGGCTTCTCCGTTGATCTGCAGGCTGACGCGAGTCTGCGTCTGATGCAGATGCTGGGAGGTCGGATGCTGGAACTCGGGGGTGCCCTGGAGGGCCGCAAGGAAATCGTCCGGCAGCTGAGCCTGGGTCTGACTGGCCGGGCCCGGCAGCAGGCGGTGCAACGTTACGATGCCTACCTGGATGACATCGCCAAGAAGGGGCGTCTGCCGGGGGATATCGAGTTCTGGTGCGCCCTGACCCGCACCCTGCGGGTTGGTTTCCGTGGCGAAGCCCTCGAAGGCAACCCGGAAACCCTGCTGACCTCTCTGGGACTGCCGGTGATGGCACCGGAGGATACAGTCGAGCCGCTGGCTGCTCTCTGACGCACCTGTCTCTACTGGTGCCAACGGCTCGACCCCTGGGTCGGGCCGTTGCCGTTTCAGGCCGATCGGTGCAGGGCTGCAATCGTCTCCCGCAGGATGCGGCTGGCGATCGCCACCTCCTCGGGGGTGGTGTGCCGATCTAGCCCGATGCGCAGGCTGGCCCGGATCTGCGCGGGCGATCGCCCCAGGGCCTGGAGCACATGGGATGGTGCCCCGGCAGCACAGGTCGACCCGGAACTGATGGCTAACCGTGACCGCACCGCTTGCAGTAGCCGGTTACCGTCCACACCGTCGATGCTGACGTTCAGGTTTCCGGCCAGTCGCTGCTGGGGATGACCGTTGAGGTGAATGCCCCCGAGGGGTTTCAGCGCCTCCCAGAGTTGGTCGCGGAGACGGGCGATCGCTGCCTGCTCCTCAGCCATGGCACCGACAGCCCGCTCCACGGCCGCACCCAGCCCGACAATCAGGGCTACCGGCAGAGTGCCCGAGCGCAGTCCCTGCTGCTGGCCGCCGCCGTGCTGCTGGGGGGCGATCGCCACCACCGCTCGCATCCACAGAGCGCCGATGCCTTGGGGACCGCCCAGCTTGTGACCGCTGCAGGAAAGCAAATCCACCGGTAGGGTCTGCAGGTTCAGCGGCAGCTTGCCGACGGCCTGAGCGGCATCGCAGTGCAGCAGCACCCGCCGCTCCCGGCAAATTTGCCCCAACTCGGCCAGAGGCTGCAACACCCCGATTTCATTGTTCGCGGCCATCACCGAGACCAGAATCGTGTCCGGTCGCAGGGCGGCTGCCAACTGCGACGGGCTGACCCGGCCATCAGTGTTCACCGGCAGCACCGTCAGCTCGAACCCGAGTCGCTCCAGGTAGCGGCAGGGCGCAAGCACCGAACTGTGCTCGGTCGCCACGGTAATCAGGTGGCGACCTCGGTGGTGATTGGCTTCGGCGACCCCCTTGAGGGCAAGGTTGTTGGCCTCGGTGGCGCCGCTGGTGAACACCAATATCCCATCCGCCGGAGCCTGCAGCGCCCGCAGCACCTGCTCCCGGGCCCGCTCGACAGCGGCGTGTGCTTCCCAGCCATAGCGGTGGGGGCTGCCGGGATTGCCGAACTGCTGCTCCCACCAGGGAGCCATCGCCTCGCGCACGCAGGGCTCCAGCCGGGTGGTCGCCTGACAGTCGAGGTAGATCAGCTCCGTCAAGAGGCGTCTCCGATCAGGTCGGCGCAGATGCGGGCAGAACTGAGGACACCGGGAATCCCGGCACCGGGGTGGGTGCCTGCGCCCACCAGATAGAGGTTGCCGATGCGGGGATGGCGGTTGTGGGGCCGGAAGGCAGCGGACTGGAACAGCGTCGGCTGCAGCGAGAAGGCGGCCCCCCGGTAGCTCTGCAGCTCGTCCCGGAAGTATCGGGGATCGATCCAGCGCCGGGCGACCAGATGGGAGCGCAGCCCTGGTAGCAGGGTGGCCTCCAGCCGGTCCAGCAGGCGTTCCTGCAGTAGCGGGGCGGCCTGCTCCCAGTCCAGATCTGCTGCCAGATTCGGCACCGGCACCAGGGCGTAGAAGGTATCGCAGCCTGGTGGGGCCAGACTCGGATCTGTGGCCGTTGGCCGATGCAGGTACAGCGAAAAATCCTCGCTGAGCTGTCCGCGCTCGAACAGGTCCTTCAGCCAGTCGTTGTAGCGATCGCCCAGCAGAATCTCGTGGTGGGCCACGTCGTCGTAGCGGCGGTCGGTGCCGAAGTAGAGCACCGCCAGGGACATCGACCAGCGTCTGCGGCGGCGGTCGGTTTCACTCCAGCGGCCGGGACTACCCGGCGGCAGCAGGTCGTGCAGGGTGCGGCCGACGTCGGCATTGCTGACCACCGCCTCGGCGGGCAGGGTTTCACCGCTGGCCAGGGTGACGCCCCGGGAGCGATCGCCCTGCACCTCAATCCGGGCCACCGGGGCACCGAGGCGCAGTTCGCCGCCCAGCTCTCGGAACAGCCGCACGTAGGCGTCGACGATGGCGCCGGTGCCGCCTTCGGGGAACCAGATGCCGAACTCCTGCTCCAGGCGATGGATCATCGCGTAGATGGCGGTGCTGGTTTCCGGGTTGCCGCCGATCAGCAGGGGATGGAAGCTGAAGGCCTGCTGCAGGCGCGGGTCCCGCAGGAAGCGTCGGGTGAACCCGGCCACCGACCGCCACACCTGCAGCTGCAGCATCTGCGGGGCCAGGGCCAGCATGGCGCCCAGGTCGGGGAAGGGCCGGGTCATCAGCGGAAAGCCCTGCTCGAACACCCGCTGGGAGGCCTGCTCGAAGCGGTCGTAGCCAGGGCCATCCGCCGGGTTGAAGGCCCGGATCTGCTGCCGCAGGCGATCACCGTCATCGTCGTAGGCCAGACAGCTGCCGTCGGGGAAGCGGACGTTGTAGAAAGGCGACAGCCGCCGC
>CAWUMD010000225.1:0-3406 GCA_963923365.1 uncultured bacterium | reverse complement strand
GTCGGCCGTCTGTTCGATGGGGTGGCCTCCCTGGCGGGGCTGGTGCAGCAGTGCAGCTTCGAGGGTCAGGCGGCGATGCGGCTGGAGGCAGCCTGCGAAGCAGCGATTGAGCCTCTGGCACTGACCCCCGACTGGGACTGGCGCCCCTGGCTGCGGCAGGCCCTAGCCGAGCCCGCACGCCTGCTTGGGCAACTGCACAGTTGGCTGCTGGGGCAGGCGATCGGGGCCCTGACCCGGCTGCCGGAGGCGACAATCCTGCTCGGGGGCGGCTGCTTCCAGAACCGGCGGCTGCTCGAAGCCCTGGATAGCCAGCTGAGCCGCCACGGCAGGCAGGTCCTCTGGCCGCAGCAGCTGCCCCCCAACGACGGTGGTCTGGCCCTGGGTCAGGCGATCGCCGCCCGCTATGCCCTGACGGAGAACTGGTCATGTGCCTCGCCATCCCCGGTGTGATTCTCGATCTGCGCCAGCCACCGGAAGATCCGGACAGGTTGTTCCGCAGCGGTCGGGTCGACTTCGACGGCACGATTCGCGAGGTCGGGCTGGCCCTGGTGCCCGAGGCGGGGGTGGGCGATTGGGTGATCGTCCATGCCGGGGTGGCGATCGCCCGCCTGCAGGAGGACGAGGCCCTCCAGACCCTGGAGGATGTGCGGCAGCTGCAGGACCTCGGGGAGTCCTGAACCGAGCTGTTCTTCAGAGGGGCGATCGCCCCAGCCAGCGCCCCAGGAAAACGCCACCCAGGCAGAGCATCGCCGCCACCGCTGCCCAGAACAGGGCTACACCGGTGGCCCCGGTTTCGGTGGCCAGATAGATCGCCAGGGGAATCGTCTGGGTCTGGCCGGGAATGTTGCCCGCCACCATCAGCGTCGCCCCGAACTCCCCCAGGGCGCGGGCGTAGGCCAGCAGTAGACCCGCCAGCAGACCAGGTCTCGCCAGAGGTAGGGCGATGTGCAGCAGCACGTCCAGCTCGGGGGCCCCATCCAGACGGGCCGCATCCAGCAGCTGCGGGTCCAGTTGCTCGAACGCCCCCCGCGCCGCCCGATAGACCAATGGGAAGGCCACGATCGCAGCCGCCACCATCGCCGCCTGCCAGGTGAAGACGAGCGGCAGCCCCAGGGTTTCCAGGGCAGGCCCCAGCAGACCCCGGCGTCCGAACAGCAGGAGCAGCAGCAGTCCCACCACCGTCGGGGGCAGCAGCATCGGTGAGAGCAGCAGCGTATCGGCCAGGGCCGGGTGCCGCCCCGGACGGCGGTAGAACCGGTAGGCCGTCAGCACCCCTGCCAGCCCGCTGATCAGAGTGGCCAGCAGCGCCACTCGCAGGGAAATGCCCAGCGGCGAGAGGTCGATTGGCGGCATCAGCGGCTAGGCACGGGCACCAGCCCGAAACCGAAGCGGCGGAACACTATCTGGGCTGCTGGGGACTGCAGGAAGTCGGCATAGCAGCGGGCGGCCTGGGGGTCCGAGCTGCGGCGCAGGACCGCCAGCGGGTAGCGGATCGGGGTGTGCAGGTGAGGGCTGGCGATCGCCACCGTCTGCACCCGCTCGGAGCCCTGGGCATCGGTGCGGTAGACCAGCCCGGCCTCGGCATTCCCCAGTTCCACCGCCGTCAGCACCGCCCGCACGTTGGCCAGGGGCAGCAGCTTCGGCTGCAGGCGTTCCCAGAGCCGCAGGCTGCGTAGGGTCTGGCGGGCGTAGTCTCCGGCGGGGACCGTCAGCGGCTCACCGATGGCGATACGCCGGACACTCGCCTGGGTCAGGTCGGCAAAGCGACGGATGGTGGCGGGAGCTGAGCGGGGGGTGATCAGCACCAGCTGATTGGTCAGCAGACTGCGGCGACTGCCGGGCTCCAGCAGCCCCTGGCGCTGCAGCCGGTCCATCGGCCCCTCGGCAGCCGCCAGGAACAGATCCACCGGTGCCCCCTGCTCGATCTGGCGGGCCAGCACCCCCGAAGCAGCAAAGCTGGAGCTCACCTCCTGGCGGGGGAACGCGCTTCGGTAGAGGGCGGTGGTCTCCTGCAGGGCCGGTTGCAGACTAGCTGCCGCCGCCACCAGGACACGCCCTGATTTCTGACGCACCCGGTCGCAGTCGGCGGATTGCGGAGGCCCCTGGGTAAGAGCAGGCAGAGCCGTCGCCAGCAGCATCAGAAGTCCCCCGGCGGTCATTGCAGCCCCCAGGCCTGCGGGAGAATGGCCAGCGGCACCGCTGGGTGCCCTGTTGCGACGGATCTCACCCCCATGCTGCTGCTGAAGACGACTCTGCTGTTTGTGCTGACGGCGCTGGCGGAACTGCTGGGCTGCTATCTGCCCTACCTCTGGCTGCGCCAGGGCGGCTCGGTCTGGCTGCTGCTCCCGGCAGCGGGCAGTCTGCTCGCTTTCGTCTGGTTGCTGTCGCTGCACCCCGAGGCCAGCGGTCGGGTCTATGCAGCCTACGGCTGTGTCTACGTGGCCACCGCCCTGGTCTGGATCAGCCTTGTCGATGGCGTGCGCCTGAGCACGAACGACTGGGTGGGCGGCGCGATCGCCCTGGCAGGGATGACGGTAATCGTTGCCGGGTGGCGCTGAGGCGGGCCCCCACCGGGAGGTCATGGTGCCTGGCCGACCAGGGCCAGCAGTTCCGTCTCACTGAGCAGGGCCAGACCCAGGCTCTCGGCCTTCTCCAGCTTGGAACCGGCGTCGGCCCCAACCACGACGTAATCCGTTTTCTTGCTGACCGAACCGGTGACCTTGCCCCCAGCGGCTTCGATCATCGCTCTGGCCTGGGTGCGGCTGAGACTGGGCAGGGTACCGGTCAGTACCAGGGTCTTTCCGGCCAGGGGCTGCGGGCCCGAAGGGGCAGCCTTGGCCTCGCCCTCGAAGCGCAGACCCAGGGCCTGCAGATCCGCCAGCAGCTGCCGGTTCTCAGCCAGGGCCAGCCAGCTGCGGATTGAGGCGGCAATCTCGCCGCCGATGCCGAAGACCGCGGCGATCGCCTCCTCCGTGGCCTGCTCCAGAGCCTGCAGACTGGGTAACGCCTCCGCCAGCGTGCTGGCATTAACCGAGCCGATCAGGCGAATCCCGAGGCTGAACAGCACCCGGTCCCAGGGGCGGACCTTCGAAGCGGCGATCGCTGCCACCAGCTTCTCAGCGGACTTCTCGCCCATGCGTTCCAGGCTGGCTAGCAGGGCCGGGTCCAGCCGGTAGAGATCCGCCACCGAGTGCACGAGACCCTTGTCCACCAACTGCTCCACCAGCTTGCGGCCCAGACCATCGATATCCATGGCATCGCGACCGGCCCAGTGGACCAGGGCCCCCCGCAGCACCGCCGGGCAGGAGCTGTTGAGACAGCGGGTGACGGCTTCGTCCTCCGGTCTCACCAGGGCCGAACCGCACTCGGGGCAGTGGCTGGGCATGGCCACGGCGGCGGTTCCGTT
>CAWUMD010000224.1:0-3406 GCA_963923365.1 uncultured bacterium | reverse complement strand
ACTGTAGGCACTGAGGTCGAGCAGGGTGCCCTTGACCGATAGCCGCACCTTACCGCGGCTGTCGACCGTGCAGGGAAGGCTGAGGGTGCCGGTCTGACCGATCAGGTCGCTGCTGCGGATCAGACTGTCGACCTCGCGATGGCGCAGGTTGCGCAGCACGGTGGCCATGGCCAGACCAATCAGGAGTCCGGTCGTCAGGGCGATCGCCAGGGTCGCTGCCTCCGGCAGGGTGGGGCTCATCAGGGTCAGCAGCAGGCCGGCCAGCCCGAAGAAGCAGAGGCTGAAACTCCAGAACTTGCTGCTCAGCAGTAGCCCCAGGGGCGATCGCCAGGGGGATTCCGGCAGATCGAGGTCCGGGTCCGCATCCAGGCTGATCTCCAGATGGGCGGCATCCAGGTCGTGAACCCCGGCGGCGGCGAGGGTGACGAAGAATCCACCGACCACCAGACAGAACCAGTAGAGATTGGTCATCGCAACGAAGCAACCCTCGCTGGCGTTTATGCTAACGAGGGTTCCGATGGGGTCCCGGGGAACTTAAGCTTCCTTCAGAAATCAGCCGAAACGGCCGCTGACGTAGTCGCGGGTGGTCTGTTCCTTGGGGTTAGTGAAGATAGCTTCGGTCTCATTCTCTTCGACCAGATAGCCCACCTTGCCGGAGCCGCCATCAGTGGCTTCGGCGTTGAAGAAGGCTGTGCGATCGGACACCCGGGCCGCCTGCTGCATGTTGTGGGTGACGATGACGATGGAGAAGCGATCCTTGAGCTCGTGAATCAGATCCTCGATCTTCAGAGTGGAGATGGGGTCGAGGGCGGAGCAGGGTTCATCCATGAGGATGACTTCGGGCTCGACGGCGATGGTGCGGGCGATGCACAGCCGCTGCTGCTGACCGCCGGAAAGGGCCGTACCGGGCTGTTTGAGTTTGTCCTTGACCTCATCCCAGAGGTTGGCCTGGCGCAGGGATTTTTCGACCAGCTCGTCGAGGTTGCCTCTGTAGCCCATCACCCGGGCCCCGAAGACGACGTTGTCGTAGATGCTCTTGGGGAAGGGGTTGGGCTTCTGGAAGACCATGCCGATGCGGCGGCGCACTTCGACGGGGTCGATGTCCTTCTTGTAGAGGTCGATGCCGTCGTAGCGGATGCGGCCTTCAATCCCGAACCCCTCGACCAGGTCGTTCATCCGGTTGAGGCTGCGCAGGATGGTGCTCTTGCCGCAGCCGGAAGGGCCGATGAAGGCGGTGACCTTGTTGCGGGGGATATTGAGGAAGACGTTGCGAACGGCGGTGAAACTGCCGTAACGGATGCTGCAGTTCTCCAGCTCGAAGACGTTCTCGGTCAACGCGGGATTCATGGAATGAGCCTCGGGGATGGTTCAGAGCAGAACGAAGGGAGCAGGAGAGGACGTCAGGACTTGAGCCGCCCGACCGCCAGCCGTGCCGCCACGTTGGCCAGCAGCACCAGGATCACGAGGATGAAGGACGCGGCCCAGGCCAGATCATTCTGGGCCTGGTAGGGCGCGGTGGCGAACTTGTAGATCAGTACCGCCATGGAGCCGACGGGCTGGAGCAGTCCATCGGGCCAGAAAGAGGTGAACAGAGCGGTGAACAGGAGCGGGGCGGTTTCCCCGGCGGCTCGGGCGATCGCCAGGGAAACCCCGGTGATGATCCCCGAGAGGGCGGCCGGCAGAACAACCCGGAAGGTGGTGACCATCTTCGAGGCACCGAGACCGAGGGAGGCCAGGCGCAGCTCATTGGGCACGAGCTTGAGGGTCTCGTCGGTGGTGGTGATGATCGTCGGCAGCATCAGCACCGCCAGGGCCAGACCGCCCGCCAGGGCCGAGAAGGTGGCACCGAGGAAGACCTTGGTGACGACCACCAGACCGTAGACGAACACCCCCAGGATGATCGAGGGAACGCCGCTCAGAACCGCTGAGCCGAAGCGGATGATCTGGGCGATGCGACCGTTGGTGGAGAACTCCGACAGATAGGTGCCGGCCAGAACGCCCACCGGGATGGCGATCGCCGAGGCGACCAGCAGCAGCAGGATGGTGCCGGCGATCGCGCTGCCGATACCGCCGCCGCTGTCTCCGGCGACGGGGGGGATTTCCAGGAAGAGGCGCAGGCTCAGCAGAGCACTCCCCTTCTGAAAGACGAACAGCAGCACCAGAAACAGGGGCGAGAGCGCCGCCAGACAGAAGAGGGTGGCCAGCCCGCTGAGCAGCTGGTTGGCGACGTTGCGCCAGAGGGTGGGGCGGTAGGTGAGGTCCGGCGCGGGACGCTGGCTGGGATTGGGAGCAGCGGAGATCATGGCGGTTCCTAGTAGCGCAGGCGCAGGCGACGGACAATCAGCTGGGCGAGCATATTCACGACCAGCGTGCTCAGCATCAGCACCAGGGCGGCGTACATCAGTGCTTCAATCTGCAGCCCGTCCGCCTCGGCGAACTCATTGGCGATCAGCGAGGCGATGGTGTTCGCGGGCGCCAGGATGGAAGGGGTGTACTGCTGGGAATTGCCGCAAATCAGTGTTACCGCCATGGTTTCGCCCATGGCGCGACCGAGGGCGAGCATGATGCCGCCGACGATCCCGGAGATGGCGGCGGGCAGCAGCACCTGGAAAATCACGCTCCAGCGGGTGCAGCCGAGCCCGTAAGCCGCCTGACGTAGCTCATCGGGAACCTGCAGCAGCGCATCCTTGCTGATCGAGGTGATGATCGGCAGCACCATGATCACCAGCACCAGCACCGCCGGAATCATGCCGGGGCCCTGGGGTGGCTCACTGAAGATCGGCAGCCAGTTGAAGTGGTCGTAGAGCCACTGTTGTGGTCCCAGCAGCAGGGGAACCAGGAAGGCAAAGCCCCAGAGCCCGTAGACGACGCTGGGGATGGCCGCCAGCAGTTCGATCAGCAGGCTGAGGCTGCTGCGCAGGCTTTTAGGGAGGAAGTTCTCGCTCAGAAAGATGGCGGAGCCGACGCCGATGGGGATGGCAATCAGCAGGGCCAGCAGCGAACTGACGAGGGTGCCCGAGAGCATGGGCCAGATGCCGACGGTGGGGGTCCCCTCCACCGGTGGCCAGGCGCTGGTGAACAGGAAGGGCAGGCCGTAGAGGCCGATGGCGACCCGGGACTGGCTGCCGATCACCCAGAGAATCCCCACCAGCAGGAAACCCACGGTGCTGGCCATGATCAGGGTCAGCCACTGGAAACCACGGTCCAACTGGCGCTCGCGCGGGTCGCGGAGACGCTGGAATAGGGGTGGCTGAGTCGTTGCTTGCATGGAGGGGGTTCCTGGGGCAGACGGCACGGCAGGGGGCGATCGCCTACTTCAGACTGGCGATCGCGGTCTTGACCTGGGTCTGGACGGTGGCGGGACTGTCTCTTATACACATCTCCGAGCCCACGAGACCAGAGAGGA
>CAWUMD010000223.1:0-3439 GCA_963923365.1 uncultured bacterium | reverse complement strand
TATCGAGAATCGGCGTTTCGGGCGCAGGAGCGACATCGAAGTCGTCCCGGCTGCGACGACCGCTGCGTTCCGGTCGGGGGGTGCGGGGACGCTCGTCGAACTCATCCCCCCAGCCGCTGCCTGGCGGGCTGTAGCGACCGCTGTCGCGGGCACTGCTGCGGCTGTCGATGGCCGGACGGCGGCTGCGATCGCGGTCCAGTTCGCGCTTGTAGGGATACTCCTCGAAGTCATCCCGGCCGCCCTGGCCCATGCCGCCCCGGATACGACGGCTGGGGCCGCGGTCCTCGAGACGGTCGTAATCGTCGTAGTCGCCCTGGTACTGGTAGTTTCGACTGACGGGCCGGTCCTCATCCACCAGGGGTGTGGCCCGCTTGGCCTGCTCGGTGGCGATGCCCCGCAGGCGCACGCTCTCGTAGGCAAAGAAGACCGTGCAGCCCGCCAGCAGGAACTGGCCGAACTGGAGAATCGGGTCGAGACGCCAGCCCTGGAAGAAGAGGATGCCACCGCAGAGCAGCCCCACAGCGGCGAAGAAAACGTCGTAATCACGGGCCAGCGCCGGGCGGAAGGAGCGCAGGAAATAGAGCAGCGCGCCCCCGACGGCCAGGACGATGCCGACGATACTGGCCCAGTTGAGACTGGCGTTGACCATGGGTTAACTCACCTGGAGCGCGACCAGGCGCCCAAAACTGCCCCCATGATAAAACCCGCGACGCACTTCCACCGGGGAGAGCATCACGGGTTGTGGAGGCTGATCCCCGCAGGGAGCAGCCACAGACGGAAAAGACCGAATCAGCGACGGATGACGCGATCCTTCTGGCTGATGAAGATCAGGGCGGTGGTCAGGGGGACAACAACGATCACGGCGCCCCAGACCAGGCTGTTCAGGAAAGCGGAGAGAGTAGGAGTCATGGACGGATCGACCTCGATGGGATGCTCTCAATCTTCAGAATTCTAACGGCGGCGGCGGCGGATTGAGAAGCCAGGGGCGACGCCGACCCCAATCACCGCCCTGCGGGAGCGGCACACTCGAACAGGAGCTGTTCCCCGCCTGACCCATGCCCAACCGCCTCGCCGACTGCGCCTCCCTCTACCTGCGTAAGCACGCCGACAATCCGATCGACTGGTACCCCTGGGGGGAGGAAGCCCTGGCGAAGGCCCGGTGGGAGCGGCGGCCGATCTTCCTCTCCATCGGCTATTCCTCCTGCCACTGGTGCACGGTGATGGAGGGCGAGGCCTTCTCGGACCCGGCGATCGCCGCCTACCTGAACGAGCACTTCGTCGCCATCAAGGTGGACCGGGAGGAGCGTCCCGACCTCGACAGTCAGTACATGCAGGTGCTGCAGATGATGGCGGGCAGCGGCGGCTGGCCCCTGAACTGCTTCCTGGAGCCGGACGGGCTGGTGCCCTTCTACGCCGGGACCTACTTCTCCGTGGAGGCCCGCTACGGCCGTCCCGGCTTTCTGGAGATTCTGCGCACCCTGCGCGGCCACTTCGACGGGAAGCCCGAGCAGATCGACCAGCTGCGCCAGCAGGTGCTGGAGGGGCTGCAGGCCAGCTACCGGCTCAGCGGTGGCAGTCCCCTGACGGCGGACCTGCGCGAGGCGGGCTGGCAGATGGCCTGTCGGGTACTGACCCCGAATCCGGGGAGCGATCGCAACAGCTTCCCGATGATCCCCTACGTCGGTCTGGCCCTGGGGGCCCGCCACAGTTCCGACCCGGATCTGCGCCTCACCGCCCGCAGCCTCACCCGCCAGCGGGCGATGGATCTGGTCCTGGGCGGCATCTGCGATCAGGCCGCCGGGGGCTTCCACCGCTACACCGTCGACCCCACCTGGACCGTGCCCCACTTCGAGAAGATGCTCTACGACCAGGGGCAGATTCTGGAGTTCCTGAGTGAGGTCTGGGCCGACGGCGAACAGGACCCGGCCATCCGCCGGGCCGTCGAGGGCTGCGTCGGCTGGCTAATGCGGGAGATGACCGCCCCCGAGGGCTACTTCTTCGCCGCCCAGGATGCGGACAGCTTC
Organism: uncultured bacterium; assembly: GCA_963923365.1. GTDB lineage: Bacteria > Cyanobacteriota > Cyanobacteriia > Synechococcales > Synechococcaceae > CAWUMD01. The sequence continues at coordinate 1,415 of CAWUMD010000223.1, read as the reverse complement.
GTCGGTAGCCACGACCCTGAACCGGAGGAGGGTGCCTTCTACGTCTTCGACTGGGAAACCCTGACGGCGATGCTGGACGGCGATCAGCTGGCCGCCCTGCGGCAGGAGTTCACCGTCAGCGAGGACGGCAACTTCGAAGGCCGCAACGTCCTGCAGCGGCGCCGGGGCGGCGACCTGAGCGAAGCGGCCGAGAGTGCCCTGGCAATGCTGCGCACCCTGCGCTACGGCGACCCGGACCTGCTGGTTTTCCCACCCGCCCGAAGCAATGCCGAGGCCCGGGAGCAACTCTGGCCGGGGCGGATTCCGCCGGTCACCGACACGAAGCTGATCGTCGCCTGGAACGCGCTCACGATCACGGGTCTGGCCCGGGCGGCGGTGGTCTTCGACCAGCCCTGGTGGTATCAGCTGGCAGCGGGGGCGGCCCGCTTCATCCGGGAGCACCAGAGCCCCGGCGATCGCCTGCACCGCCTCCATTACGACGGGCAGGTAAGCGTCCCTGCTCAGGCGGAGGACTACGCGCTGCTGATCCGGGCCCTGCTGGACCTGGAGCAGGCAGCGCTGGTGCTGGCCCCCGAGGAGCAGGCCGACTGGCAGTCCTGGGCGATCGCCCTGCAGCGGGAATTCGAGCAGCAGCTAGGGCAGCCCCAGGGCTACGCCTCCAGCAATGCCACCCGTGAGCTGATGGTGCAGGAGCTGCCCTGGCAGGACAACGCCACCCCCAGCGCCAACGGGATCGCCGCCGCCAATCTGGTGCGGCTGTTCTGCCTCACGGACGAGCCTGTCTATCTGGAACGGGCGGAGGCGCTCCTGCAGGCCTGCAGCGGCAATCTGCAGCAGTCGCCCGCCGCAGCCCCCAGCCTGTTTGCGGCTCTGGACCACTGGCTGCGCCCCCGCAGCCTCAAGGCCAACCCGGAAGTGCTGACCCAGTTGGCACGCCGCTGGTGGCCGGGGCTGACTCTGCGCCGTAGCGAAGCCCTGCCCGAGGGGGCGATCGCCCTGCTCTGCGAGGGTCTGGAGTGCCGTGACCCGGCCCGCACCTGGGCAGACCTGGAGGCTCAGTTACAGAGCTGATCACGACAGCGCCGCCGTAACGGTTACGGCGGCGCTGTCATCCGTCTCAGCGGCCTCGGCTGAGCGACATCAGGTGATCACCGTCGGGCGGTCGAAGCCGGTCAGTTCGGTGATCCGGGCCAGCCGGTCGGCGATCGCGATCAGGTCCTTGAGGGCTACCTGGGGATCGAGGCTGTGGTCACCCTCGGGGCCTTCGTAGCGCTCCAGGTAGACCCGCAGGGTTGCACCCTCGGTGCCGGTGCCGGAGAGACGGAAGACGATGCGGGACCCGTCGCTGAAGCCGATGCGGATGCCCTGCTTCAGGCTGACGCTGCCATCGATCGGATCGGTGTAGCTGAAGTCAT
>CAWUMD010000222.1:0-3449 GCA_963923365.1 uncultured bacterium | reverse complement strand
CGGGCCATGTGCCCATGGACCAGATCGAATTCAACGTGCGCAAGCAGATGGAGGAGTGCGCCGAGGCCCCCTTCTATGTGCTGGGTCCGCTGGTGACCGACATCGCCCCCGGCTACGACCACATCACCAGCGCCATTGGCGCGGCGATGGCGGGTTGGTACGGCACGGCGATGCTCTGCTACGTGACGCCCAAGGAGCACCTCGGCCTGCCCAACCCCGAGGACGTGCGCAACGGCCTGATCGCCTACAAGATCGCCGCCCACGCCGCCGACATTGCCCGTCATCGCCCCGGCGCCCGCGATCGCGACGACGAACTCAGCCGCGCCCGCTACGCCTTCGACTGGAACAAGCAGTTCGAACTCTCCCTCGATCCCGAGCGAGCCAAGGAGTATCACGACGAGACTCTGCCCGCCGACATCTACAAGCAGGCCGAGTTCTGCTCGATGTGCGGACCCAAGCACTGCCCGATGCAGACCAAGATCACCGAAGAGGATCTGGTCGGTCTGGAGAAGGTGCTCGAAGCGCAGAAGAGCGTCACGGTCTAGGTCTCATCCGTTGACCTGACCCGTCCGGGGGCCTGCGGGCCCCCTTTTTTGTGCCGAGCTCAGGCTAGTCTGGCTGCAGTCACTGTTTCGCGCATGGACCGCACTGATATCCGCTGGCAGCAGCGTTTCGCCAACTTCCGCCGGGCTCTGACCCGTCTGGCGGCGGCGGTGGATTTGGGACAGCAGCGACCCCTCAGCGATCTGGAGCGCCAGGGACTGATTCAGGCCTTCGAGTTCACCCATGAACTGGCCTGGAAAACCCTCAAGGACTTTCTGCAGTCGCGGGGTGTGACGGACCTTTACGGCTCCCGTGATGCCACCCGGGAATCGTTCTCCCAGGGACTGATCGGGGAGGGTGAACTGTGGATGGCGATGATTCGGCACCGTAACCTCAGCACCCACACCTACGACGAGGCCACGGTGGAGGAAATCGTCAGTGCCGTGACCTGTGGTTATCTGGCGGCGTTCCGGCAACTGGAGGACCGCTTGCGGGGACTGGAGGAGACGCTCTGATGACCGCTCACGGACTGCCGGACTCGGCGGTACGGGACATTCACCGGGTGCTGGCCCGCTTCCCGGCGGTGGAGCAGGCGACGCTCTATGGCTCTCGTGCCCTTGGTCGTCAGCGCCCCGGCTCCGATATCGACCTTATTCTCGCGGGTGATAGCCTCGATGCGCTGACCCTGGCGGCGCTGGAGGATGCCCTCGACGAACTGCTGCTACCCTGGCGCTTCGATCTGTCGGTGCAGGCGCAGCTGCGATCGCCCGCCCTGCAGGAGCATATCGCCCGGGTTGGCCAGCTGTTCTACCGCCGGAACGGGGCTGGGCTGGCAGCGGACTGACCTAGGCCTTGTGGTAGGGCCCACCCTGGAGAATCGTCTGGGCGCGGTAGATCTGCTCCACCAGCATCAGGCGCGCCAGTTCGTGGGGAAAGGTCATCGGCGACAGACTGAGGCGCCAGCGGGCCCGGGCCTTCAGGGCCGGGGTGATGCCCTCGGCCCCGCCGATCACGAAGGCCAGCCGCTCCGCGCCCAACTCCTCAAGCTTTGTGGCGAAGGGGATCGAGGCGAGGGTTTCGCCCTCCTCCGTGAGAATCACCAGGGTCTCGTCCGGGCGCAGGGCGGCGAGCACGGCCTCTGCCTCCTTCTCCATGGTGGAGTCCTTCAGCTCCGTGATCGTCAGCCCCGGCAGCCGCTTCAGATAGACCGCCAGCCCCTCCTCGATCCAGCGCTTGCGTACCTTGCCCACGGCGAGGATGCGCAGGCGGGCGGGATTGAACATACAGGTGGGCTCCGGTGAGGGCGAAAACGGCACCGCCACCCCTCGAACGGACGGGTGGCGGTGAAGAGCGATCGCGGCGCTGACCTACTGCAGTTGGGCGTAGCGGGCCTGCAGATCGCGGATCGAAAAGACCGCATCGAACTGCAGCCCTTCCTTGGCGTACAGCTCACCGCCGCCCTGCTCCCGGTCCACCAGAGAAATCACCTGATTGACCACGTAACCGGCGCCCCGCAGCCGTTCCACCGCCTTGAGCGCAGATCCACCGGTGGTGACCACATCCTCCAGCACGGCCACGGTGGTGCCGGGTTCCAGCTCAGGTCCTTCGATGTAGGCCTTGGTGCCGTGGCCCTTGGCTTCCTTGCGGATGATCAGCGGCGTGAGCACCCGACCCTGGTAGAGGCCGACGGCGCTGACCGCACTGACAATCGGGTCGGCACCGAGGGTCAGCCCGGCGACGGCGGTGGTCCCTTCGGGAATCAGTTCCAGCATCAGGCGAGCCACAGCGACGGCGCCCTGGGCATGCAGGGTGGCCTGCTTGCCGTTGATGTAGTAGGTGCTCTTCTGACCCGAGGACAGGGTGAAGTCCCCTTCCCGATAGGCCTTGGTGCAGAGCAGATCCAGCAGGGTGGTCCGCAGGTCCGTCAGGTCCTGGTGAATCGGCCAGTCGTGGGTCTCAGTCATCGGCTGCAGCAGCATGGTTACCAAAAGATCTTAGAATCCCGGGTGCTGCCCCGGCTGGGATTGCTCGGTAAGCTGAGGGCAGCGATATGGTCGGTAAACCCCATGGCTGCCCCCCTGATGCGTACCCTTCTGGGCCTGGTCTGTGGCTGGGCGATCGCCACTCCGGTTCTGGCCCAGAGCGGCCCGGAGATCAATAATCTGCCTCCCAGCGGCTACCGGGCGGTGGATGAGGCCTTCGACCGGGCCTACTTCAACAGCGCCCCCGACTACTACAAGGGCACCAGCACCTGGTGGCAGTTCTTCGACCTGCTGGGGCTGACCAACTTCCCCGAGAACCAGATCGCCCACGACGGCCTGGCGGTGACCACCCTGGCGCAGGCTCAGCTCTACCGCCAGACGAGCCTCGACCCGACCCTGCGGGTGGCGGATGCCCCCAATCCCTTCACCGGCTCCCTGGGCAGCCAGGAGCAGATGACACTACCGGTCAGCCGCCCGCAGCCCAGCGTGCCGATGCAGCCGGTGCGCGGGCTCTACTAGCGGTGGGGAAACAGTCCAGGGTGCAGGAGTTGAACCCGCCTGAGGCGAATTATGAGTTCGCTGCCTAAACCGCTCGGCCAACCCTGGTGGAACGGTGTGCAGATTATAGTACCGGTCCCGGGGAATGCCGTCATGGTGGGGTCTGAGCGATGCCTGCCCTGAGACTGCTGGGGCGACCGTGGCTCGGCCAGCTCCTGCCGCCCCCATCCCTGCGGCCCCTCTGTCTGGGGGTGGCGATCGCCACCGGCACCGGTCTGGTGCTGGGGCTCCGTCTGGGGCAGGAACTGCTCAGACCGGTCCATGCTCCGGAAACCATGCCTCTGGTGGCGAGGCTGCTGACGGCTCGGGAGTCGGCCCAGCTGATCAACGAGGATGAGCTGATCGCCCGTCTGGAAAGTCGCTACC
>CAWUMD010000221.1:0-3462 GCA_963923365.1 uncultured bacterium | reverse complement strand
GCACGATCACGCCGCCGGTAATCCAGCGCAACATCCTCGAGAACCCCGCCTGGTATACCGCCTACACCCCCTACCAGGCCGAGATCGCCCAGGGTCGCCTGGAGGCACTGCTCAATTTCCAGACGATGGTGGCCGACCTGACCGGTCTGCCGGTGGCCAACGCCTCGCTGCTGGACGAAGCTACCGCCGCTGCCGAGGCCATGACCCTGAGTCTGGCGGCCGCGAAGAACAAAGCTCAGACCTTCTTCGTGGCCGACACCTGCCATCCCCAGACCCTGGCGGTGGTGCGCACCCGGGCTCTGCCCCTGGGGATCGAGCTGATCGTCGGTGACCCGGCCCGCTTCGACTTCGCCACCCCAATCTTCGGGGCCCTGCTGCAGTATCCGGATACCCACGGCACCCTGACGGACCCGCGCCCGTTCATCGCCCGCGTGCAGGCCCAGGGCGGACTGGTGACCCTGGCCACGGATCTGCTGGCCCTGACCCTGCTGACGCCGCCGGGCGAACTGGGGGCCGACATCGCCGTCGGCAGCAGCCAGCGCTTCGGGGTGCCGATGGGCTACGGCGGTCCCCATGCTGCGTTCTTCGCCACCGGGGAAGCCCACAAGCGGCTGATTCCCGGGCGCATCGTCGGGGTATCCCAGGACGCCACCGGGCAGCCCGCCCTGCGGCTGGCGCTGCAGACCCGCGAGCAGCATATCCGCCGCGAGAAGGCGACCAGCAACATCTGCACGGCCCAGGTGCTGCTCGCGGTGATCGCCTCAATGTACGCCTGCTACCACGGACCCGAAGGCCTGCGGGCGATCGCTAGCCGGGTGCGCCGCCACACCCAGGCCCTGGCAGTGGGGCTGACCCAACTGGGGATCCCGACAACAGCGGACGACTGCTTCGACACCCTGCGAGTCAGTGGTATTGAAGCAGCGGCGGTGCTGGAGCGGGCAGTGGCAGCGGGCTACAACCTGCGGTCCCTGGCGGCCGACGCCGTCGGCATCAGCCTGGACGAAACCACGACGGCGGCGGACCTAGCAGCCCTGCTACGGGTGTTCGCCCCCGATCAGCCCCAACCGGAGGTTGAGGCCCTGATGGCGGCGGCGGATGGCACCGTCCCGGTGGCCCTGGCCCGTACCAGTGCCTTCCTCACCCACCCGGTCTTCTCCCGCTATCGCAGCGAGACTGAACTGCTGCGCTATCTCTATCGGCTGCAGTCGCGGGACCTGTCGCTGACTACCTCGATGATTCCGCTCGGCTCCTGCACGATGAAGCTGAACGCCACCGCCGAGATGGTGCCGATCACCTGGCCGGAGTTCGGCCAGCTGCACCCCTTTGCCCCCGCGGATCAGGCTGAGGGCTACGCCGAACTGTTCGCCCAGCTGGAGCACTGGCTGGCGGAAATCACCGGCTTCGCGGCGGTGTCGCTGCAGCCCAATGCCGGTAGTCAGGGGGAGTACGCCGGGCTGCTGGCAATCCGGGGCTACCATCGCAGCCGTGGTGACCATGACCGCACCGTCTGTCTGATTCCTACCTCCGCCCACGGCACCAACCCTGCCAGTGCCGTGATGGTGGGCATGAAGGTCGTGCCGGTGGCCTGCGACGACCAGGGCAACATTGATGTCGCCGACCTGCGGGCCAAGGCCGAGCAGCACGGGCCGCAACTGGCGGCGCTGATGGTCACCTACCCCTCTACCCACGGGGTGTTCGAGGCGGCGATCGCTGAGATCTGTGACCTCGTTCATACCCAGGGCGGTCAGGTCTACATGGATGGGGCCAACCTCAATGCCCAGGTCGGGCTCTGCCGCCCCGGTGACATCGGCGCCGACGTCTGCCACCTGAATCTGCACAAGACCTTCTGCATTCCCCACGGCGGCGGTGGCCCCGGCATGGGACCGATTGGGGTAGCGGCCCATTTGGCGCCATTCCTGCCTGCCCTCCAGCCGGGAGACGCAACTGTGGGTATGGTCTCGGCGGCTCCCTACGGCAGTGCCAGCATCCTGCCGATCTCCTGGATGTACATCCGCATGATGGGGGCCGAGGGGCTGCGAGCGGCGACGGAACTGGCCATCCTCAATGCCAACTACATCGCCCGGCGGCTGGAGTCCTGCTACCCGGTGCTCTACCGGGGCGAGCACGGCTTTGTGGCCCACGAGTGCATCCTCGACCTGCGCCCCCTGAAACGAGACGCCGGGGTGGAAGTCGAGGACGTGGCCAAGCGGCTGATGGACTACGGCTTCCATGCGCCTACGGTTTCCTGGCCGGTGGCCGGAACGGTGATGGTCGAGCCGACGGAGTCCGAGAGCCTGGAGGAACTGGACCGCTTCTGCGCGGCGATGATCGCCATCCACGCCGAGGCCCGGGCGATCGCCGATGGCAGCGCCGACCCCCGGGACAACCCCCTGAAGCGGGCTCCCCACCCGGCGGCGGTGGTCTGTGCCGATACCTGGGATCGGACCTACGGACGCGAACAGGCGGCCTACCCGGCCCCCTGGACCCGGGAGCACAAGTTCTGGCCCGCTGTAGCCCGCATCGACAATGCCTACGGCGATCGCAACCTCGTCTGCTCCTGCCCGCCCCTGTCAGACTACGCCCAGGACGGCTGATTGCGTTTCGTGGAGACCCCGGCAGGATGCGGTCATGGTGGCGGTATGCTGGGGCCAACCTGCCAGGGAGAGTGCCCATGCCCCGTAAGCTCACCCGTAAGGAACGGATTCTTCTCGATCTCAAGTTCATCGGTCGTCGCCTGAAACGGCTGCTGACAGGTCTGCCGTCAGAAACCGCCCGGCTGATCGGCCGGGGCGTTTACCTGGGCACCTCCCGCACCGACACCGAGGTGGTGGAGGTGGTGCAGTCTGCCCTGGCCGATGTCGACCGGGGGGTCGAGACCTCCTTCGCTCCAGATGAGGGGCAGCCCCAGCGCTGATCTGGAGGCTACTGGCCGGGTGGATGCTGGGCCAGCACCTGCCGCAGGTAGCGACCCGTGTGGCTGTCGGGATGCTCGGCGACCTGCTCGGGGGTGCCGCAGCAGATCAGCTGACCGCCGCGATCGCCGCCCTCGGGGCCCAGGTCGATCACCCAGTCGGCGCAACGGATCACATCGAGGTTGTGCTCGATCAGCAGCACCGAGTTGCCCTTGTCCACCAGCCGCTGAATCACGTCCATCAGCTTGTGGACGTCGTAGAACGAAAGCCCGGTGGTTGGTTCATCGATCAGATAGAGGGTCTTGCCCGTGGCCCGGCGGGACAGTTCCGTCGCCAGCTTCACCCGCTGGGCCTCGCCGCCGCTCAGGGTCGGGGCCGGTTGCCCCAGGCGCACGTAGCCGAGGCCGACATCCACCAGGGTCTGCAGGCGACCGCTGGCCTTGGGGATGTTCTCGAAGAACTGGCAGGCCTCCTCGACGGTCATGTCGAGGACCTCGGCAATTGACCGGCCCTTGTAGGTCACCTGCAGCTGTCTCTTATACACATCTCC
>CAWUMD010000220.1:0-3463 GCA_963923365.1 uncultured bacterium | reverse complement strand
TTCTACTGCCGAGGGTTGGTGCGAGGGGAGGAGTCAATCGGAGACTCCTCCCCTCGTGTTGTCTAGGGGCTTGACATCCCTGGGTCGATTGATAAACTTACTAAAGTGAAATTTTTCACGGCTCGGTAGCTCAGTGGTAGAGCAGGGGACTCATAAGCCCTTGGTCGAGTGTTCAAATCACTCCCGAGCCATTCAAGATAAGCTGCTTACGACTGCTACTTCATCTTGAGGGGTCAGCGATGACCCCTCAAGATGAAGTTCAGTCCTGGAGGCGGGCGAACTTCTTCTTGCCCACCTGCAGCACCTTGCCCTGCAGATCGGCGGCGGACTCGAAGCTGCGGTTGGGATCCTCCAGCTTTTCCCCATCCAGGCGCACGGCCCCGTTCTGGATCTGGCGACGGGCATCGGAACTGCTGGGGCAAAGGCCCACGGCCGACACCAGATAAAAGGCCTTGGCCGGGAATTGGACCTCTGCCAGGGAGACCTCGGGTACGGCTTCAGCCGCGGCCGCACTGCCTTGAGTCAGCTCCAGGGCGGCCTTCTGGGCGGCGGTGGCGGCGGCTTCGCCGTGATACTGCCGCACCACGTCCAGGGCCAGGGTCTTCTGGCGATCGCGCGGGTTCTCCGGCAGGTCGGCCATCTCCAGGTTGGTGAGCAGCTCGACGTAGCTGGGCAGCAGGCTGTCGGGCACCTTCTCCAGCTTGGAGTACATGGTCAGGGCGTCTTCGTTGAGGCCGACGTAGTTGCCCAGGGACTTGGACATCTTCTGGACGCCATCGGTGCCGACCAGAATCGGCATCAGCAGACCGAACTGGGGCTCCTGGCCGAAGTGCCGCTGCAGGTCGCGGCCGACGGCGATGTTGAATTTCTGGTCGGTGCCGCCCAGTTCCACGTCCGACTGCACAGCCACGGAATCGTAGCCCTGCATCAGCGGGTAGAGAAACTCGTGCAGGTAGATGGGGTTGCCCTTGTCGTAGCGCTCGGCGAAGCCTTCCTTGGCCAGCATCTGACCGACGGTCATGGTGGCCAGCAGTTCCAGCGTGCGGGGCAGATCAAGGCTGGCCAGCCACTCGGAGTTGTAGCGTATCTCCAGACGCCCGGGGGTGTCGAAGTCGAGGATGGGGCGCAGCTGGTCGAGGTAGGTGGCGGCGTTGGCTCGCACCTCGGCTTCGGTCAGTTGTTTGCGGACCTCGGACTTACCGGTGGGGTCGCCGATGCGGGCGGTGAAGTCGCCGATGATCAGCACGGCGGTATGACCGGCGTCCTGGAACTGGCGCAGCTTGCGGAAGAGGATGCTGTGACCGAGGTGGATGTCACTGCCGGTGGGGTCGATCCCCAGTTTCACCCGCAGGGGCCGCCCCAACTGGGCAATGCGGGCTTCCAGGTTTTCCTGGGGGTCCGTCGATTGCGGCTGACTGGGGAAGATTTCGTGGGTGCCGCGGTGCAGCCAGGCTAACGCTTCGGTCACAGTCTCTCGGGAATGCTGGGGCAATTCTCCCACGGGCTGTGGGCGCGGCTGCGCCTACTCCTCCAGCTGCCAGGGCTGGTCGAGGTTGCCTTCATCGAGAATCCGCTTCGGCCGCAGAATCAGGATCACCCGGGCCAGCAGTGTATCCACCGGCTGCTGCGGGAACCAGCGCACCGCCAGTTCGCCCCCCTGCTCAACCACGAAGAAGCCATCGTCATCCCAGTTACGGCGATCGCGATCGCAGACCACCACCACCGGCTCGTCGGCGTCCTCCGGGGCTCCCGGCAGGTGCTGAATCGGTAGTTCGAAACCGACGGCACTGCCCGCCAGCCGCAGGGATTGCCAGCCCGGCAGCAGCAGCCAGTTGCCCCCGCTGACGGTTGCCATCTCGAAGGGGGAATCGGCATGGCGCCGGGCGATCGCCGGAGCGGCCAGATCTGCGGCTGTCAGGGGATGAACCCCGGCATGGGGTATCAGACGGGGCAGATCCTCATCCTGCTCGGGACGGTAGAAGGGCAGCAGTGGCTGGGGCTTCTGCGGCGGGGCGGCGGACTCGATCAGCAGCTTCTCGAGCAGGCCACGGGCGCCCTGACTGAAGGCGAACTGCAGACCGCGGGCAATCAGGCGGCTGCGCTCGGCCAGATCGGTGCGCTCCTTGGCCTGGCGCCAGTTGTAGTAGGCGACCGCGTCGCCGGGGTGGGGCTGGAACTCGTCCGGCACCCGCTTCTCGAGCCCGAATTCCTTGTAGAGCTTGGCGATCTCGCGAATCTGGTCGCAGTCGAGGTTGCGCTCCAGGGCGAACTGGGCCGTCTGCAGCCGCTGGGTCTGGTTGAGGCCCCGCAGCTCGTAGAGCACGTCGCTGCCGGTGCGGCCGAAGTGCTCGCGCACGTGGGGCGGGGCGTCAATCTTCAGGATCGAGTCGTAAACCTGCGCAGCCACGGTGACCTGGGTCTGGTGGGTGGGCTCGAATCCCGTTTCCTCGAACAGCTGATTGGGGTTCAGGCCCCCGGCCCGCTGCAGGCTGAGGCAGGCCTGGCCCCATTCCACCCAGCTGCCTTCCTTGCGGCGCAGCTTCAGCACCAGGGCCTCCCGCTCCTCGTCCGAGAGGCGGGTCTGGTTGGGCAGGTAGGGGTTGCTCATGGCGATCGCAGCGGTTCACAGGGTCCAGTGTTCCATTCTGCCGCCCGAGCTACCCTGCCCGTACCCCCCGGTTCACAGTCGGGTGATGCACTCGCTCGGCTGCAGGTGCCAGGTGAGCAGCCCGGCCTCGGCGGCACCGGGCAGGTTGTGGGCCGTGTCGTCGATGAACAGGGTGCGGGCCGGGTCCAGGCCATGGGCGTCGACCACCGTGCGGTAGATGCTGGGGTTGGGCTTGCGATCGCCCATCTCATGCGAGTAGTAGTCGGCCACGAACAGCTCGCCCAGACCGCTGTGGGTGTGGCCATGGTCCTCGGCGAAGATCCGGTCGAAGGCGGCCTTGTGGATCTCGTTGGTGTTCGAGAGCAGGAAGATTGGCGTCTGCTGGCCGAAGCGGCGCAGGAAGGCCACCTTCCGCTCGGGGATGCGGCCGAGCATGGCGTTCCAGGCAGCGTCCAGTTCGGCATCACTGGTGTCCACGGCCAGCAGCTCCCGCAGGCCATCGCGGAATTCTGCGGCAGCGATCGCCCCGGTCTCGAAGGCATCGAACAGCGGTTTCTGCTGCTGCTGGCTGTAGAGGTGGGCTGTTTCGCGGCCACAGAGCCGGTCGAAGGCGCGGATGGTGGCGCCGTAGTCGAGGTCGATAATCACGCCGCCGAAGTCGAAGATCACGGCGTCGTACTGGTCGGCGGCTGGCGGCATAGCGGTGATGGATCGGCACAGAAACACCCTGCCGCCATTGTCGGTCAGCGGCAGGGTGCAGGGGAACGCAGTGGGGCGACTAGGGTCTGTCTGAAAAGTCTGGGGTGGTTAGTTTTGTACGAGGGAAGGACTGTCTCTTATACACATCTGACGCTG
>CAWUMD010000219.1:0-3481 GCA_963923365.1 uncultured bacterium | reverse complement strand
GCCCGCCCGCCGACCTGACATCCGGCCTCGCAGAGAGTCACCCGGTGTCCCTGGGCCTGCAGGCGCACGGCGGCGCCCAGCCCGCCCAGGCCTGCCCCGATGACAACGATGTCCATGGCGATCGCCCCGCTCCGCTGCTGGCATTATCCGGGCTGCAGGCGCTTCAGGACTGGGTTTCAAGCGCCCTGGACAGCTCGTGTTAAATTTAGTTAAGAACAAGACTCAGAATCCGGGTCGTCGATTCATGAAAAATTCCTGGCGTACCATCGCACTTTGGGTGCTGCCGATCCTCGCGGTCGGCTTCTTCGTCTGGCAGGGTGCATTCACCCTGCCGACCGCACCCCAGTCGGGATCGCTGAATGCCGCCAGCACCCGCATGACCTACGGCCGTTTCCTCGAGTACCTCGATGCGGGTCGGGTCACCGCCGTCGATTTCTACGAGAACGGTCGCACGGCGATTATCGAAGCCGTCGACCCGGACCTGGACAACCGTCTGCAGCGTCTGCGCGTTGACCTGCCCGGCGGCACCCCCGACCTGATCCCCCGCCTGCGGGATCAGGGCATCAATTTTGATGTCCATCCGCCCCGTAACGATGGCGCCATCCTCGGCATCCTCAGCAACCTCGTCTTCCCGCTGCTGCTGATCGGCGGCCTGTTCCTGCTGTTCCGCCGCTCTAACCCGATGGGTGGCGGTGGCCCCGGTCAGGCGATGAACTTCGGCAAGTCCAAGGCCCGCTTCATGATGGAAGCGAACACCGGCGTGATGTTCGATGACGTCGCCGGTATTGATGAGGCCAAGGAAGAACTGCAGGAAGTCGTCACCTTCCTGAAGAAGCCCGAGCGCTTCACCGCCGTCGGCGCCCGCATCCCCAAGGGCGTGATGCTGGTTGGCCCTCCGGGCACCGGTAAGACCCTGCTGGCCAAGGCGATCGCCGGTGAGGCCGGGGTGCCCTTCTTCAGCATCTCCGGTTCCGAGTTCGTCGAGATGTTCGTCGGTGTCGGGGCCAGCCGTGTCCGCGACCTGTTCAAGAAGGCCAAGGAAAACGCCCCCTGCATCGTCTTTATCGATGAAATCGATGCCGTTGGTCGTTCCCGTGGAGCGGGCATCGGTGGGGGTAACGACGAGCGCGAGCAGACCCTCAACCAGCTGCTGACCGAAATGGACGGCTTCGAGGGCAACACCGGCATCATCGTGATCGCGGCCACCAACCGTGCTGATGTACTCGATGCCGCCCTGACCCGCCCCGGACGTTTCGACCGGCAGATCTTCGTCGACACCCCCGACATCAAGGGCCGTCTGGAAGTGCTCAACGTCCACGCCCGCAACAAGAAGCTGGCTGACGATGTCTCTCTGGAAGTGATCGCCCGCCGTACCCCGGGCTTCTCCGGGGCCGATCTGGCCAACCTGCTGAACGAGGCGGCTATTCTCACCGCCCGTCGCCGCAAGGACGCCACCAGCCTGCAGGAAATCGATGACGCCGTCGACCGTGTCATCGCCGGTATGGAAGGTACACCCCTCACCGACGGTAAGAGCAAGCGCCTGATTGCCTACCACGAAGTCGGCCACGCCATTATCGGCACCCTGGTGCGGGACCACGATCCTGTCCAGAAGGTGACCCTGATTCCCCGTGGTCAGGCCCAGGGTCTGACCTGGTTCTCCCCCGACGAGGAGCAGGGCCTCACTTCCCGGGCTCAGATCCGCGCTCGGATCATGGGGGCTCTCGGTGGCCGCGCCGCCGAGGACGTGATCTTCGGCCATGACGAAGTGACCACCGGTGCGGGCAACGACCTGCAGCAGGTGACCGGCATGGCCCGCCAGATGGTGACCCGCTTCGGCATGTCCGACCTCGGTCCCCTCTCCCTGGAAGGTCAGACCCAGGAGGTCTTCCTCGGTGGCGGTCTGATGAACCGGGCCGAGTACTCCGAGGCGATCGCCACCCGCATTGACGCCCAGGTGCGGGAAATCGTCGAGGACTGCTACCAGCGCACCCTGCAGATCATTCGCGACAATCGCACCGTGATTGATCGTCTGGTGGACCTGCTGATCGAGAAGGAAACCATGGATGGCGACGAGTTCCGCCAGATCGTGGCTGAGTACACCGAAGTCCCGACCAAGGAACGCTTCACCCCGATCCTCAACTAGGGTCTGAACACCCTGTCGCGAAAAGGCCCCCGGTCCATGGACCGGGGGCCTTTTCCGTGCTGACTGACGCTGGGCCGGTCTGCTGGGACAGACTCAGTAATAGCGCTGGGGCATCGGCTGGGGCATGGCCATCTCGAAGTTCGAGGGGTCGTAGAGGAACCGCAGGGTCACCTCCTCGAGACGGTGCACCCAGAAGGCTTCGAGGTCATTGCTGTGGCGTAGGGCGGCCAAGTATCCGTCCACGAACAGGCGGATGTCATCGAGACGGTAGCCCCGATCCCAGAGGTCGACCATGGAATCGGTCAGCTTCTGGTAGTGACGAACCGCATCGGCGTTCTGCAGCATGGTGACTCCCCCGGTTGGCGATGATCAGGTCGCGGAAGTGCTAGCCCTAGCCTGTGACTAACAGGATGGCCCCACTCAGACTTCAGAAGACCGGGAAAAGTCCGAACTCCGGCATTTCTTGAAGGTTTCTTTATTGTAGCCAGCCCCTCTGACGCTCGCGGGGGGTCTGCCGATGGGCCCGCATCCCTTTACCCTGGGCAGTTGGAGCCCGCTGTTCTGTCGGAAATTGCCGCCATGCCGTTGATGCGTCGCCTTCGCCTGCTGCGGTCGCAGCCGCAGCGCTTCGATCGCTTTGTCCATGGCTGTGAGGGGCTGATTGCCCGCATCCTGGCGCTGACCATGCTGGTGGTGATTGCGATCGCCCTGGTGGACCTCTGGCGCTACCTGATCCCTCTGGCGGTGGCCCCGCAGGAGTATTTCCTCGGCAAGTCGCTGGTGGAGATCTTCGGCTTCTTCCTGAGCGTGCTGATCGCCGTGGAGATCCTCCAGAACATCACCTCTTACCTCAAGTCCCAGCGGGTGCAGCTGGAACTGGTGCTGATCACCGCTCTGACGGCCGTGGCCCGGAAGCTGATCATCCTTGACCTGGATAAAGTCAATGGCCTGACCCTGCTGGCGCTGGGCCTGACCATCCTGGCGATCGCGATCAGCTACGTGATCATCCGCCACTGGGTAGGGGGAGAGGACTGAGGCACGACGGGCGGCAGGTTGGATATGAACCGAGGATTTTCCTTTGGTAAGCAGCTTTTGTCGGGGGGCTGACGGATCCGGAACTGTTCGTATACTGGGTCGATGTCTTTTTGTGGGGGGTGGCCGTGACTGTGCTGCGAACCTTGGCCTGGCCATCGGGGTTGCTGTTGACGGCGGCGGCGGGGGTGGTCCTGTCCAGCCTCCCGGCCCGCGCCCAGCTGCAGGTGCTGGAGATGGCACCGTCCCCGACCCCCTTCACCCCGTCGGGATACCGCTCTACCACCGGTGCGGCCTCCCTCAGCC
>CAWUMD010000218.1:0-3495 GCA_963923365.1 uncultured bacterium | reverse complement strand
CAGAAAGCGATCGCCCAGCAGGGCCAGAGAGGCACGACCCTGCAGCCGACCCAGTCGCGATTGACCAGCGCGGGCCGTTTCGCGCCAGAGCCCCTGGCGTTGCCACTGATCCAGCGTCTGCTGCCACGCACCCGGCTGCTCGAGGGGCAGCACCAGGACCGTCTCCACCGGGGCCTGAACCATACCGGAATTGCGCAGCCAGACCAGCTGCGCCCCCTGAGTGGGTGACGGCGGTAACAGCGAAGCCTGAAGGCTGCTTTCCAGCTGGCCCAGCCAGGGCAGCTGCCCCAGCAGTTCCCGCTTCAGTCCCTGACGGCGGGGCTGGAGTTCCAGGGCAGCGATCGCTCCGGCCGGGATCAGGGCTTCTGCCCGCTCGGCTGTGCCCTGCTCCGGCAGGGTCTGACGCCAAAGGCTGAGGGCCCCCAGACCTCCCAGAGCCAGCAGTCCGCCCCCGGCAATCCACCAGCGGCGGCGGCGAGGCAGCCGGGACAGCAGTCTTTCAGGCCAGGACACAGGGTACCGGGGGCTCGATGGGCCGGTAAAGCGTATCACGCGACCTCGGAATCCGCCCCTGCCCCCAGGACTCCTCCAGCGTCGGGGGCGGGGGAGCCGCGAATACCGTCACAATAGAAGTTGTGAAGTTTTCTTGCGACGGAGCCGGACGTGGCGCAGTCAAGCAAACCCTGGCATTCGATCCTCCAGCAGCCGCGCGTGCGCTGGGGGCTTGGGCTGAGCCTGGCGCTGCTGGCCGGAGTCGGTCTGGGGCAACTGGGTCGCCGGTCTAACCCACCGGAGATCGCTGCGGCGGTGACCGCTGCGGCTCCCAAACCCGCCCCGACCCTGGTGGGTGCCCTCGGACGGCTGGAGCCCAACGGCGAAGTGGTGAAGCTGGCCATGCCCCAGGAGGGCTTTTCCCCTGGGCTGCTGGAGGATCTGAAGGTGCGCGAGGGTCAGCGGGTAGCCAAGGGACAGCTGCTGGCAGTGCTCGACAACCGGGACGATCTCCAGGCTCAGCTGGATGCCGCCCGCTCCACCGTGGGCATCGCCCGGGCCCAGCTGAATCTGGTGGAGGCGGGGCCCAAGCGCGGGGAAGTCAGTGCCCAGCAGCAGCAGATCCGCAAACTGACCTCCGAACTGGCGATCGCCAGCACCGAATACCGCCGCAACCAGTCGCTGTTCGGCCAGGGTGCCATTTCCGCCACCCAGCTCGACAGCAAACGACTGGAGGTGGAGCGCCTGCGGGGCGAACTGGAAGTGGCCCGCGCCACCCTGAACAAGGTCGAGGAAATCCGTCCCCAGGATCTCGAACTGGCTCGGGCCCAGCTGTCCCAGGCGGAAGCCCAGGCCCGCAAGGCCGAGGCGGCGCTGCACAACAGTGAAATCCGGGCCCCCTTCGCCGGGCAGGTGCTGAAGATCCACACCCGACCCGGAGAGACCCAGAGCAAGGACGGGGTGATGGAACTGGCTCGCACCCAGGATATGGAAGTCGTAGCCGAAGTCTACGAGACGGATATCGGCCGGATCCGGGTCGGGCAGCCGGTAACGGTGGTCAGCGAGAATGGCGGCTTCCGCGGCACCCTCGAAGGCCGGGTCAGTCGCATCGGCGGCAAGATCGGCAAGAAGGATGTGCTCAGCACCGACCCGACGGCGGATGTGGATGCCCGGGTCGTGGAAGTGCATATCGAACTGGCCCCGCGCGATCGCCAGCGGGTAGCCAATCTGACCAATCTGCAGGTGCTGGTGCGGATCAATGCAGCTGCCTGATTTCCTCAGGGGTGTCCAGCGTATTCCCCTGGCCTGGCTGCAGCTGACCCGTCAACCGGTGCGGCTGGCCGTGGCGCTGGCCGGGATCAGCTTTGCCGCCCTGCTGATGTTCATTCAGCTCGGCTTCCGGGACGGTCTGTTCGAGAGCAGCGTCACCATGCACAAGGCGCTGAACACCGACATCGTCCTGATCAGCCCGCAATCGACCGCCTCGATTGCCATGAAGACCTTCCCGCTGCGCCGCCTCTACCAGGCTGCCGCCTTCCCGGAGGTGGAATCGGTCACCGCCCTGCACCTCAACTTCATCAACTGGAAGAATCCAGTCACCCGCAAGCCCCGCTCGATCATGGCCCTGGGCTTCGATCCCAAGGACCGGGTCCTGGCCCTGCCGGGGCTGGCCGAGAACCTTGCCCCGCTGCAGCTGCCGGATGTGGTGCTGTTCGACCAGAAATCCCGGGCGGAGTTCGGGCCGGTGGGTGAGCAGTTCCGTGCCGGGCAGACGGTCGAGACCGAGGTCGGCAGCCGTCGGGTGAGCGTGGGGGGCCTGTTCTCCATGGGCGCCACCTTCGGGGCGGACGGCAACCTGATCACCAGTGACCAGAACTTTCTGCGCCTGTTCCCCAAGGCCAGCCGTGACGAAGCCGAAGTGGGGCTGATTCGGGTGCGGCCGGGAACCGACGTTCCGGCCCTGGTGGAGGCACTGCGCCGGATGCTGCCCGCTGATGTGCGGGTGCTGAGCAAAACCGGCTTCATGGACTTCGAGCGCAACTACTGGGCCTCGAGTACCGCCATCGGGTTCATCTTCAGCCTCGGGGCCGGGATGGGCTTCGTGGTCGGCGGGGTGATTGTCTACCAGATTCTCTACAGCGACGTCTCAGACCACCTGGCGGAGTACGCCACCCTCAAGGCGATGGGCTACAGCGATCGCTACCTGCTCTCAGTGGTGTTTCAGGAAGCGATTCTGCTGGCGGTGCTGGGCTACATTCCCGGCTTCGTGCTCACCCTGGGGCTCTACGACCTGACCCGCAACGCCACAGCTATCCCGGTGTTCATGACCGGGGGGCGGGCCTCTCTGATCTTCAACCTCACCCTGGTGATGTGCTTCATCTCCGGGGCGATCGCGGTGCGTCGTCTCAAGGCAGCAGATCCGGCCGACGTGTTCTAGGCCCCGGGAGGGCGAGTCCCTCCCGCACCTGCCAGAGCTGCTACGGTGCAGCCACCCCTCCAGGGGACCGGAGTCGGAGCGCTTCAGCCTGATGCACCACCCACCGATGCCGAGCGCACCCTCGCCTGCCGCAGGGACCGAGCCAACCCGCGTCCCGGTTCATCCGCCGGGTTCGCCGGGAGCCTCCGGATTCCAGCAGCGGATCAGCAGCGTCATCAGGGCCAGTTCCAGGGACGATCGGGCGCGAGGTGGCAGCCCCCCGTCGAGATCCTGTTCAAGCTCGCGCAACAGCAGTCCGAGCACCTCCTCCGTCCCCGGCCCCGTCCTCGGGGCGAACTCCCCCTGCAACCGGGGCAGGGCATGCTGGTTGCGGGCCTCAGCCAGAAGCTGATCCCGGTCCAGCTGGAGACTGAGCAGGACAGCATCCTCCAGGGTCAGCACCCGGGGACCCTCGCCGCTGAGCAGCCAGAGGCGATCGCGCCACGGCTGGGGCTCGCGGTGGATTCCCCCACGGCCTGCCAGACCCAGCCAGAGTTCCAGGGTGCGGGGTTGCGGACTGGCCTCCA
>CAWUMD010000217.1:0-3570 GCA_963923365.1 uncultured bacterium | reverse complement strand
GCTCCGGTGGATGCGATCGCCCCAGGCCAGCAGATCCAGGTCCAGGGTGCGGGGGCCCCAGCGTTCGCCGCGCTGACGGCCGAACCGGGTTTCGAGAGCCAGCAGCCGTTCCAGCAGGGGCTCGGGGTCGAGGGCGGTGGCCAGGACGGCGCAGGCGTTGCAGTAGTCCGGCTGGGGTGGCCCCAGAGGCGGGGTGCGGTAGAAGCCGGAGACGGCAGTGACCTGTAGATCTGGGTCGGCGTCCAGGGCCACCAGAGCGGACCGCAGGGTTTCGGCGGGCTGGCCGAGGTTGGCCCCCAGGGCGATCAGGGCGGTGACCGTGGACGGCATTAGGCTGGAACGGGGTTTCGACAGACTTTCCATGTTCCGCGATCGCCCGGCGGTTTCCCAGGCTTTGCTCCAGACCCTGGCGGATTGTCCCCGCCGCTTCCAGTACCGCTGGCTGGAGCAGTGGGATGAGCGCATCCCCCGGGAGCAGCAGCAGCGGCTGGACTGGGGCCAGCGTTTCCACCGCCGTATGCAGCAGTGGTATCTGGGGCTGCCGGTGGATCAGGCCCGGGGCGGGGAGCCGGAACTGGATGCCTGCTTCGACCGCTTCCGGGCCAGTCAGCCGCAGCTGTTCGTCGAGCGGGCAACGGCTCGGGCGGAGGTGCGGCGATCGCACTACCACCGGGGCTGGCTGCTGACCGGTGTCTTCGATCTGCTGCGTCAGACCCCGACGGGGCTGGAGATCCACGACTGGAAAACCGGCCTGTTCCCCCGGCCTCGCCGCCAGCTGCAGCACCAGTGGCAGACCCGACTCTACCTTTACCTGCTGGCCGAAACCGGGGACCTGCCCCCGGAGCAGCTCAGCCTCACCTACTGGTTCGTGCGAGCCGACCCCGTCTGCTCGGAACGGTTCGACTATTCCGCTGCCTGGCATGGCCGCATCCGTCGGGAGCTGGATGGGCTGCTGACCCAGCTGGAGCAGGGGCTGGAGGGGGCACAGCTCTGGGCGGCTGCTCCCCACACGGACACACTCTGCGACCGTTGTCCCTACCGGGAGCCTTGCCGGGGCGGCGAGGGGGAGGCGACCGCCGGGCCTGTCTCCTGGGCCGATGTGCCGGAGATCTCGTTCTGAGGCCGGGAGAGCGCTTGTTATTCTGGGGGTCTGGACTGATTCCGTCGCCTCCATGACCGTTGCCGCGCCGCCCCAGGTGACCACCTTCCCCCTCGCCGCCGTGGTCGGCCAGGACCTGATCAAGCAGGCGCTGATTCTGGCCGCCGTCGATCCGGGCCTGGGTGGCGTTGTGATCGCCGGTCGCCGTGGCACCGCCAAGTCCGTGATGGCCCGGGCCCTGCACGCCCTGTTGCCGCCGATCGAGATTGTCGAGGGTTCCCTCAACAGCGACCCGACCCGGCCCGATGACTGGGACGATGACAGCCTGGAGCGCCACGGCGCTACCCCGGAGCAGGCCCCCACGAAGGTAGTGCCCGCGCCCTTCATCCAGATTCCCCTGGGGGTGACCGAGGACCGGCTGATCGGCTCTGTGGATGTGGCCCAGTCCATCCGTCAGGGCGAGACGGTGTTCCAGCCCGGTCTGCTGGCGGAAGCCCACCGTGGCGTCCTCTACATCGATGAAATCAATCTGCTCGACGACCAGACGGCCAACCTGCTGCTGACGGCGATCAGCGAAGGTCGCAACCGGATCGAGCGCGAGGGGATCAGCTTCGAGCACCCCTGTCGGCCACTGCTGATCGCCACCTTCAACCCTGAGGAAGGGCCGCTGCGCCAGCATCTGCTCGACCGCATCGCCATCGGCCTTTCGGCGGACGCCATCCTCGATCTGGAGGAACGGGTGCAGGCGGTACAGCAGTCCCTGGCCTACGCCAACGACCCCAGCCGCTTCCTGCAGGAGTACGACGAGGAGAACGAAGCCCTCAAGACCCAGATTCTGCTGGCGCGGGAATGGCTCAGGGACGTCACGATCAGCCGCGAGCAGATCGAGTATCTGGTCAAGGAAGCGATTCGGGGGCAGGTGCAGGGCCAGCGGGCGGAACTCTACGCCCTGCGGGTGGCCCGGGCCTGCGCGGCCCTGGATGGCCGCACCGAAGTGAACGCCGACGACCTGCGCACCGCCGTGCGCCTGGTGATCGTCCCCCGCGCCACCCTGTTGGAGCCGCCGCCGGAGCAGGAGGAGCAACCCCAACCGCCGCCGCCCCCGCCGCCGCAACCGGATCAGTCCCAGGACCAGAACCCCGAGGACTCCCAGGAACAGGAGGAACCGGAGAACGAGCAGGATCAGAACAATGAGGACCCGGAGCAGCCGGATGAGCCGCCGCCGGTACCCGAGGAATTCGTCTTCGACATCGAGGGGGTGCTGCTCGATCCCGAGGTGCTGGCCTTCACCCAGCAGACCGGCAAGCAGGGCAAGTCCGGCTCGCGATCGCTGATCCTCTCGGAGGAGCGGGGCCGCTACATCAAGCCGATGCTGCCCCGGGGCCCGGTGAAGCGGATTGCCGTCGATGCCACCCTACGGGCCTCGGCGCCCTACCAGAAGGCGCGGCGAGCCCGTAATCCCGAGCGCAAGGTGATTGTCGAGGACTCCGACATCCGCACCAAGCAGCTGATGCGCAAGGCTGGGGCGCTGGTGGTCTTCCTGGTGGACGCCTCCGGCTCCATGGCCCTGAACCGCATGCAGTCCGCCAAGGGCGCCGTACTGCGTCTGCTGACGGAGGCCTACGAGAACCGGGACCAGGTGGCGCTGATCCCCTTCCGGGGTGAACAGGCGGAGGTGCTGCTGCCCCCGACGCGGTCGATTACGGCGGCCCGCAAACGCCTTGAGAAGATGCCCTGCGGCGGCGGTTCGCCCCTGGCCCATGGCCTCACCCAGTCGGTGCGGGTGGGCATGAACGCCATCCAGTCCGGGGACATCGGCCAGGTGGTGATCGTGGCGATCACCGACGGTCGCGGCAACATTCCTCTTGCACGCAGCCTCGGTCAGCCGATGGAGGAGGGCGAGAAGCCGGACCTGAAGGAGGAACTGCTCGATATCGCCAAGCGCATCCGGGCCACCGGCATGCAGCTGTTGGTGATCGACACCGAGCGTAAGTTCATCGGCACCGGCTTCGGCAAGGAACTGGCGAACACGGCGGGTGGCAGCTACTACCACCTGCCCAAGGCTGGGGATCAGGCGATCGCCGCGATCGCCCAGGGCGCCCTGCAGCAAGCCCTCGGGTAGGCTCTATCGGGGTCGCTCAGAAATCGACCCCACGTTTCAGCTCGACGCCCCGCTCGGCGTAGTGCTTGTGGCAGATCATCTCGGAGTGAATGGTTGCCAGATCGAAGTAGCTGGGCGGGTGCTTGCAACGGCCGGTGATCACCACTTCCGTATCCTTGGGCTTGCGCAGCAGCGCCTGCAGGATCGGCTCCTGGGGCAGCAGCTCCAAGTCGACGGTGGGGTTGAGCTCGTCGAGGATGATCGTCTTGTAGAGGCCGCTGGCGATCGCCGTGCGCGCCAGTTCCCAGGCCCGTTCTGCCTCGACGTAGTCGATCTCCTGCTGCTGACCGCGCCAGACGATGGCGTCCCG
>CAWUMD010000216.1:0-3776 GCA_963923365.1 uncultured bacterium | reverse complement strand
TCTGCGCTGCGTTGGTGCGGTTCACCAGGGGCAGGGTGAGGTCGTACTCGATGCCATAGTTGCCGTGGGCCGCGTAGGCAGATTCCGGGTAGCGGGCCAGAAGCGGAGCACTCTGCACCTGGCCCGTTCCGAGGGTCCCCCGGGGCAGCGTGCTGATCGGATAGGAGATCATCCCCCCGGGCGCCGGAATTGCCAAAGTTCGGCTGCCCGGATCGGTGAGATCGGCCTGCCAGAGGGAGCCGCGGGCAATTCCCGAGACCCGGCCATAGATAAACGGATAGACGTCGAGCTGCTCCGGGGGTGTGGGCTGGCGATCCCGGGGACGGACCAGGTCCCGGGTTGTCAGCACCTGCAGATAGTCATCCAGGGTGGGCGGGCGTTCCTGACCGTAGGGATCGAGGGGAGCCGACACCGCCACGGTCGCCACGTAGACCGGACCACTGCTGTTGAGCCGAGCCAGGGTCGAGCGGGCGTTGGAGGTGGGGGTGACGTTCCCGACCGGAATCGGCAGGCTCATCAGCAGGGCCACCTGACCGGGTGGGATCTGAATCTCGGCGGGCCAGAGTCCCTGGCGGCGACCCCGCAGCAGGTCGTTGACCACCCGACTGCCGGGACCGGAGTAGGCCTGCCCGACCGGGTCCTCGAGATAACTGGGCAGGGGATTGTAGATGGCGTCCGGACGGGTCAGATAGCTGGCGGCCTGGCGAACGGCCAGGCTGATCGTGTCGCTGCGGGAGGGATTGTAGACCAGGATCCCCTGGAACAGGGTGCGGGTCTGACTGCTGTCCCGGGCCCGGGTGATGTGGTGGCTGAAGATGTCGAAGCGGCCATTGAAGGCGTAGTTGAGATGCGCCTTGGGCACCGCCATACCGGTGGGCGGGAAGCTGGAGAGGAGAATCCCTTCGCCGCTGATGATCTCGGGGTTATTGCTGTTGAAGACAGCGACCTGATCGAGCTGGCCCGGGAGGGGACGAACTTCCTGGGGAACCACGATTTCCCCTTCCAGCCGTTCCGGTCGCAGTCTGCGGGGCAACAGGGGCTTGAGCGTGGATGGCCGGCCCCCTGGCTCGCTATCAAGGTCCGCCGGTTCCGGATCGGGAGCGGGCCAGAGTTCCGTTCCGGGTTGCGCAGAGACGGCGTCGAGGGACATCCGCAGCGGGGCTGATATCGGGGTCCCGGCAACGGCAGGCAGCACGGGCGGATTGAGAGCCAGACCGGCCAGCAGAGACAGCATGAACAACCGACTGTGGAGACGAGCTCGCAGGACCAAGCCCCTGACACTGTAGAAGATGGCCGGAGTCGGCGCAACCGCAGGTTCCCCTAGGGCAGAGTCCTAGAATGAAGGCTGTATCGTGCCTGCCGCACCATGAGTTCAGCCCCCACCATCGCCGTTGTCGACTACGACATGGGGAATCTCCACTCCGCCTGCAAGGGCCTGGAATCAGTGGGAGCCCGCACGCAGGTGACGGCGGATGCGAACGAGATGGACGCCGCAGATGCCATCCTGCTGCCGGGAGTGGGGGCCTTTGACCCGGCGATCGCCCACCTGCGGGAACGGGATCTGATCGATCCCCTACGGCAATTGGCCGCCGCCGGTAAACCGCTGCTGGGCATCTGTCTGGGGCAGCAGGTGCTGTTCGAGGGCAGTGACGAAGGTCGCGAGGCCGGGCTGGGCATTCTGCCGGGTCGGGTCACCCGCTTCCGCAGTGAACCGGGCCTGACCATCCCCCACATGGGCTGGAACAGCCTCGCCCTGACCCAGCCGCACTGTCCCCTCTGGCGGGGCCTGGGGGAACATCCCTGGATGTATTTCGTGCACTCCTACTTCGTCGTACCCGCGGACGACCAGCTCAACGCCGCGACGGTTCGCCACGGTAGCCAGACAGTGACGGCGGCGATCGCCCAGGGACGGGTGCTGGCCTGCCAGTTCCACCCCGAGAAATCCGCCACAGCCGGCCTGGCGCTGCTGAAGAACTTCGTCGACTGGGTGGCCGAGGGTGCCCCCAGCCCGACCTGAGGTGAGTATTCGCATCTACGGCAACCGTGCCCTGCGCACCCTGCCCGGGGAGGCCACCCGCCCGACCCCGTCCCGGGTGCGCGCCGCCCTGTTCAACATCTGGCAGACCCGGGTCCGGGGCGCCCACTGGCTGGATCTGTGCAGCGGCAGCGGTGCAATGGCCGCCGAGGCCCTCTGCCGCGGCGCTGCCAGGGTGATCGCCACCGAACAGTCCACCCCTGCAGCCCGGCTGGTGGAAAGCAACTGCCGTCCCCTGGTGGGCGAGGCACAACAGTTCGAGCTGCGCAAAGGGGATATCCGCCGCAGTCTGGCGGGCCTGCAAGGTCAGCCCTTCGATCTGGTCTATTTCGACCCGCCCTACGACAGCGATCTCTATGCTGCCGTGCTGCCGCTTCTGATTCAGCTGGAGCTCCTGAGCCCCGATGCGGAGATCTGCTGTGAACAACGCAGCAGCCGTACGCTGGATCCCGTCGCGGGGCTTGAATGCTATCGCATCAAAGCCTACGGCTCCACCAGCCTCAGCTTCTGGCGTCCTCAGCCCCTGGTTCCCGGAACGTAGACCCGGATCGCCCCCGGCAGTACCCGAAAACAGGCGGGCGTGCAGCTGAGAATCTCGCCGTCACAGCTAATCCGGTGGGGGCGGCGGGTAAGGATTTCGATCGTGTCGTCCGGCCCACACCGGGCGGTGAAACAGGGGGGGAGGCGTCCCTGCAGCAGGCCCGGCAGCAGCCAGAGCAGATCACGGTGGCGACGCACTTCGAGGCTGTACAGATCCAAACGACCATCATCGATGCGGGCATCGTGGGCGATCGCCAGGCCACCCCCGTAAAATCGCCCGTTCCCCACCGCAATCTGGAGGGTCCGGACCTGACGGACCTCGGCACCGATGCGGATCGTGGCATGCATCCGGCGCAGACGCAGGATCGCCTTCAGAGCAGCGATCGCGTAGGAGAAGACACCCCAGCGACGCTTGCTGTCAGGACGCAGATGGGCGGTGACCCGCACCGAAAGCCCCAGACTGGCGACATTGAAGAAGTAGCGATGGTTCACCTGCCCCAGATCCACCGCCGTCACCCGGCCCTGGGCGATCACCTGGCAGGCCTGGGACAGAGCCAGGGGCAGGCCGAGGGTACGGGCCAGGTCGTTGGCGGTCCCCAGGGGCAGAATCCCCAGCGGTAGCCCTGTCTCCAGCAGCGCCGCAGCCGCCTGATTGAGGCTGCCGTCACCACCGCCGATAATCACCCGGTCCACCTGATCGGCATAGCGGCGGATCAGGCAATCCGGGTCGAACTCTCCATGACTGTCGGGCAGAACCACCCGAAGGCCCAGACGGGTGAGATGAGCCAGGGCTTCAGCACGCTGTCGCCGTCCCCGACGCGAGTGGGGATTGATCAGCAGCAGACTGGCAGCTGGATCAGTCATGATGTCCGACTAGCCCGATCCGGGCGCGAGAACAGATCAACGACAAAGGGGTGGCACGCCTGCATGCCACCCCCATACGGAACCTTGATTGGGACCCAGAGTCTAGCCGAGACCGCGCAGTTCCTTGGCCATATTGCGGAACAGATCATCCACCTTGCCGCTGCTGACGCTGCGGACTTCAGCGGGTGCATCCGGATCAACCTTGTGGGCGAAGGTCTTGTTGGTCACCTTATTGGCTTCCTGCTGCTTGGCCACCGCTTGGAGTTTCTGCTTGCGGATCTTTTCAGCGTCGGGCAGGCCACTGGAGACTTCCACAATCTTCTCGTCGACGGAGGAG
>CAWUMD010000215.1:0-3788 GCA_963923365.1 uncultured bacterium | reverse complement strand
TTGGCCCTGGGACATGGGCTACTTCACGAACACATTGACCGTGTCGGCGAATTTCCGGAAAGACTGAAAGAGAAAGGCGTGACCACCCTCGAAAAAGGCCAGCCATGAGAAGAGAATCTGGTTGGCCATAACCAGAGAGTTGCCGGGGGATCGATGGTGTCTGAGCGTCCATCGGTCACGAGAACTGGGCTCGTTCATAGTCCACCTCCACTATTTCTCCGGCGGCTACAGAGAATAGGCGACTGGCTCTGTTCCATAAACGAAACCGGGACCGCCCGCACCCCAGAGGAGACGGACAGCCCCGGTTGCGGGCTCAGGCTGCTCGGGCCCGGTCGAGCTTAGCCCCGACGCACCTGCTCGGACCAGATGCGGGTGGGCATGCCCCAGACGTAGATGAAGCCTTCAGCGGCCTTGTGGTCGAACTTGTCCTCTTCGCCGTAGGTGGCCATATCCGGCGTGTAGAGGGAGTTGGCCGACTCGCGACCGACGGGAGTGGCAGTGCCCTTGTAGAGGCGCATGCGCACGCTGCCGGTGACCCGTTCCTGGGTCTGGGCGATGAAGGCATCCAGCGCCGCCTTCAGGGGGCTGAACCAGAGGCCGTTGTAGATCAGCTGGGCGTAGTTGGTTTCCACACCGCGCTTGTAGTTGCTGACATCGGCGGTCAGACAGAGGCTCTCCAGGTCCTGGTGGGCCTGGATCAGGGTCAGCAGACCGGGGACCTCGTAGATCTCCCGGGACTTGATGCCCACCAGCCGGTTCTCGATCATGTCGATGCGGCCGACGCCGTTATCGCCCGCCAGCTGGTTGATGCGGGTGACCAGGGCGACGGGGTCGAGACGGACACCGTCCAGGCTGACCGGGAAGCCCTGCTCGAAACCGATGGTGACGTAGGTGGGCTCGTCGGGAGTGTCGGCGATCGCCTTGGTCAGGTCATAGACCTCCTCCAGGGGCTCGTTCATCGGGTCCTCGAGCGGACCGGCCTCGATGCTGCGACCCAGCAGGTTGCGGTCGATGCTGTAGGGCGAGGACTTCTTCACCGGAGCGGGGATGCCGAACTGCTCCCCGTAGGCGATCGTCTGCTCACGGCTCATGCCCCACTCGCGGGCAGGGGCGAGCACCTGCAGGTCGGGGTTGAGGGCGGCGATCGCCACATCGAAGCGCACCTGGTCGTTGCCCTTGCCGGTGCAGCCGTGGGCCACGGCATCCGCACCATATTCAGCAGCGGCTTCCACCAGACGCTTGGCAATCAGAGGCCGGGCCAGCGCGGTGGAGAGGGGGTAGCGGTTCTCGTAGAGCGCATTGGCGCGGATGGCCGGGAAGGCGTACTCGCGGATGAACTCCTCGGTGCAGTCGGAGACCAGAGAGACCGAGGCACCCGAATCGAGGGCTTTCTGCTGGATCGGTCCCAGCTCCTCGCCTTGGCCCAGGTCGGCCGCCAGGGTGATCACTTCCTCAACGCCCCATTCCTGCTTCAGGTAGGGAATGCAGACGGAGGTATCGACACCGCCGGAGTAGGCGAGGACGACTTTCTTGGCGCGACCCATGCAGATTCCTTCACGCGTTCGGACAATCGTTCATTATCGCAGGCGGTGCCCGCTATGATGGCAGGGCAAACAGCGCCTCCCGGTCATGGTGCCCGCCATCGTCCTCTTCAACTGTCTGCTGGCGGCCCTGCTGCTGTTCATCGCTGCTCAGATCCGGCAGCTCCACCGTCAGGTACGCGACTGGCGTCTCGGGATAGCTCCCCTGCTGCGGCAGACCGGCCCCCTGCTGGTGACCGTGCCACCCGACTGGCCCGCACGCATTCGCGATGGTCACCGGTCCTGGGATCAGCTGGAGCAGTCCCGCCGTCAGTTGGGGCGCCTGCTGCTCTACGTGAGGCTGCTGCGCCCGCTGCTGCCCTGGCTGAAACTCTGGACGAAACGATGAGCGAACAACGGGAAGGACGGTTTCTGGGTGGATTGCTGCTGGGCGGGGTCGCCGGAGCGATCGCCGGGCTGGTGCTGGCCCCCGAGAAGGGCCGGGATCTACGCCGCCGCCTGCGCAACACCCTGGAGGAATGGCCCGAGTGGCGGGATGAGGCCCTCGAACGGTTCGAGGGGCTGACCGAGGATGTGCGCCGGGAGCTGCAGGACGGTGATCTGGCCCCCCTGCCCCGGCTCAGGGAAGCCCTGCGCAGCGGCCTGGAGGCCGGGCGGCGGGAGTGGGAAGCCGCGGGGCAGCGGCTGAACGAATCGGCAGAGCCTGAGGCGGCTCCCGCAGCAACCGAGGACGAGGAATCGGCGTGACACCGGCGGAATGGCTGGGACTATCCCTGCTGCTGGTGGCCATCAGCCTGACGCTGGTGCTGCTGGTGGCCCTGCCTGCTCTGGCGGAACTGTCCCGGGCGGCCCGCAGTGCCGATCGCCTGTTCGAGCTGCTCTGCCGGGAACTGCCCGCAACCCTAGATGCCCTCCGGGACACAGGTCGGGAGTTGACCGACCTCTCGGATGAGATGACCGACAGCCTGCGCAGTGCCGGAGCGGTGGTGCGTCAGGTGGACGAGGGGCTGGACGATATGCGCCGGAATGTGGCGATCGCTGAACGCACCGGGCGCAGCCTGATCGTCGGGCTGACCACCGGGATCACCACGCTGCTCAAAGGGACAGCCAACACCCGGTCACGGCGATCGCCCTCCAGACCGCCCATCCCGGCGGATGGCGACTTCTACGACTAGCCCCTGCCATCGCCTCCATCCCCTTGCCCCATACGCCATGCTGCAACATCGTCTGCTCCCATCCAGCATACTCAGCCTGCTTCTCTGGCCCACAGTGGCCTGGAGCTGTCAGGCGCCAGTCCCGCTTTCCCAACTCAGTGGTATCTGGCAGGGCGAAGCCCTGACCCATGTCCGCGCCGGGGTCGGGCAATCCGTCCAACGACTGGAGATGCAGGTTAGCGATCAGGGAGTGGTCAAAGCGACCCGGGCCTGGAAGTCGAATCCCTCCCAGGGAGGCCCTCCCGGCCATGATGCCCAGGGGAATCCGACCTATGCCAACGCAGAGCATCTCCTGGGAGTTTTCAATCCCAATACCTGTCGCCTTACCCTGGTGGAAACGGACGATGATGGCCAGTTTTCCGGCCAGCTGCTCAGCAGGCAGGGAAAGCCCTATCTGGAGATGGAATACCTGCAGTCCGGCAGGATACCGGTTGTGTTTCATACGCAGCTCTATCGTCAGTCAGGCAACCGCTGATCCTGTCCAGTCCTGGTATTCGGTATTGCCATGTCAGAGCTTTGCGTGAACGCGTTTCTTGAGGCATTACAGACCCAGGAATCTCTCTGGGTCCAGGTCAAGGACATGACCGATGCTGTCGCGATCGCCGCCATCGCGCAGCAGGCAGGATTTGAGGTCACTGCCAATGACCTGATCCGGTACCAGCAGAGTCGTCTGACGGAGCTCAGCGATGAGCAGCTCACTGCAATCGGGGGTGGCTCATCCCGGGATTTCCTGATCCCCATGGGTGTAGTGATTTACTGGGGCGCCATGATGGGCTGCATCGCCACAGACGCCATGGTGCCGACCCGGAATCAACGGCAGGGACCACTGGAGCAGCTGGGCGTACCTCCCGCCGCCGTCCAATCCGTCGTCACCGGCCAACTTGTCAATCACTTCAGCGTTCAACAGAACCAGACAAAATGAGGAACGCTGGGCCTACGCGCTGCACAACGAGCGGATCGAGGTTGCGGATATTTACCCGCCCCTGGTCCGCGATGCTATCCGTCACTTCGAGGGCGAGACGGTGTTCCTGTG
>CAWUMD010000214.1:0-3798 GCA_963923365.1 uncultured bacterium | reverse complement strand
CGCAGTTCCGTCGCCGCCTTCTCCGTGAACGTGAGCACGACGATCTCGAGCGGCGAAATTGGCCCCGGGGCCTGGGCCAGATGCTGGCAGTAGCGGCGGCTGAGCAGTTCCGTCTTGCCGGTGCCCGCCCCGGCGGTCACGGCGACCGAGCCTTTGGCCTCCACGGCCCGACGCTGGTCCTCAGTCAGTTGCATCGTTGTCTCCGGGTCGGTCCTGGTGCCGGCAGAGCCCGGCGAAATCGCAGTAGCCGCAGTAGGCGGTGTCGGGTCGGATCGGGAAGCAGCCGTGCTCGAAGGCATCGAGCAGGCGTTGAGCCAGGGCAGCGAGGTCTTCGGCCTTCGGTTCCCTGGGCTTCGACTCACTCGCCTTGCGCAGATGCAGATAGCGCACCGTTGAGGTTCCGACCTGGACTTCGGGATAGAGCGCGGGAACCCCCGCCGCCCGGTAGAGTTCCAGCTGCAGGTCGAGATTCAGTTTGCCGTCCTGGGACCAGGCCTTCTGAACCGAACTGCCGAGTTTGTAGTCGATCAGCTCCAGCCCGGTGTCGGTGGCATCGACCCGGTCGATGGTGCCCCGCACCGGCAGCCCGTGCCAGACGCCATCGAAACTCTGCTCGACCGCCAGTGGGGTACTGCCTGGGCTGCGGAACACCGGTGCCGCCATCAGCCGCTCCAGCAGACCGGCATAGCTGCGGCGCAGCGCGGGCCAGCGGGGATTGCGGCGCAGGTCCGGGCGTCGCTGGCGAGAGTCCTCGGCCAGCAGCTGCGCAGCCTGGTCCACCGCCTCGAGAATCACCTCCAGAGCAGGCGGGGTTGGCCTCTGCAGCTGTGGGAACAGCAGTTCCAGCACCTTGTGCAGAAGCGTCCCCTGGGTAGCAGCATCCGGGTCCTCGGACCGTTCGGGGTCTGCCCGCAGATTCAGCAGCTTGGCTACTGCCCAGCGGAAGGGGCACTGCCCCAGCTGGATCATCCCGGTCACCGACAGGGGCTTATCCGCCGTAGGCAGGGGAACCGACTCAGCCAGCTGACCGTTGAAGCGCGGATCTCCCTGCTGGCGAGAGCGCTCCTGCTCCCGGTGCTGCCGGGCGGCGCGCAGGATGTCATCCTCGACCTCCAGCCGGATCCGACCGGCCAGCACCGCCTGGCGTTGCTCCTGATCACTGACGGGTGAGCCCACCTCAGCGGGGGTAGACTTCAGGTCCAGACGGTCGAGGTAGGCCGAGGGCCACTGCTCACGGTTTTCATGCAGGCGCACCCAGCTGAAGCGGGGTACCCCAGCGGCGGCCAGTGCTCCCAGCCAGCGCACCTGGGCCTGGCTGACCTGTTCCGGGGCACTGGCAACTCCCAGCCCCAGCTGCCGCAGCCGACGGCACTCGCTGAAGTCGAGCAGCGGCGATTCCGCCGGTGGCGCGGGCCAGACCCCTTCATTCAGGCCCAGCAGGAAGACGTGGGGGATGTGCCCACCGACAACCTGCTCAGGACGATTGAGTTCGACGCCTCCCTGGCCCGGCTGCACCGGGGTGCGGGCCAGACGCAGCAGCTGCTCCAGTTCCCGGCACCACTCCTGGCGCCCGATGGGCTCAGCGGCCGGTTCTGCCAGTTGGGGTAGCTGTACCCGCAGGAAGCCGTTCAGAGCCACCAGGTCCCGGGGCCAGCGGCGGAACCCGGCGCGCAGTCCCAGCACCCGGATCCACCGGCGCAGGCGAGCTGCCCACTCGCTCCGGGGAGCCACCTCGGGCCAGTCCGGCAGGTCCAGTTCCTGCAGGCTCAGCCAGTCCGTCAGCTGAGCGGGGCGCTGCCGCCGGAACTGTGCCTGACGCCCCTCGGGCAGACCGGTGCAGAAACCGGGGGCGAAGACCCGCTGGCCGGAGGCGTAGGAGAAGCCATCGGCAATCGCAGTCGCCAGGTCCCCCAGCCAGCGGCCGCAGCGCGTCTCGACCAGCGGCACCTCGTAGATCAGCCGCACCGGCAGGCCGTACTCCCAGCCCACCTGCTCGACCAGCGGCCCGTACTCCCGGTCATCCTCCGCCAGCAGCAGGATGTCCGACTGGGGCACCCCCTGAAGCAGCAGCTGCTTCACCTGGGCCAATACCCCGCGCACCTCCGCCTCCCGGTTCGCGTAGCTCAGGGCCTTGACCGTATCAGCCCCTGCTTGTCCGAACCAACGAGCTACCCACGGCTCGGGCTCCACGGGCGTCAGGGCCAGCTCCCAGCCCTGGGCCTGCAGCCAGGCCAGTTGCTCCCGATGGCTCAGGGCCTCGGCGTAGGGCAACACCAGCAGCGACCCCTCGCCCGCAATCCGGTCGATCCAGGCCAGCTGATCCGGCTGGGAATCCCAGTAGCCCCAGATCAGCAGCGGCTGGGCGGGTCCGGTTGTGGCCGCTGCTCGCCGGAAGCGCTCCGCATCGTCGGAGAGGCCCCGCTCCGACAGCTGCTCCAGGTATTGGTGGCTCAGATCCACCAGGGCCTGCAGCCGGGGCTCGAGATCCCCGCGATGGGCGTCCCAGTCCGTCAGTGGCAGCTGCAGCAGGCCGCGGATTTCTGCCAGCAGTCGCTCGGCGGGCCAGTTCTCCAGGGGGCTCCCCTGGCGCAGACGCTGCAGCATTTGCCAGGCCTCGAAGCCCCCCACCGGGCGCAGTCCCTGGTCCCGCAGTCGCTCCCGCGCCAGGGATTCCAGACTCAGGGGTGCGGCTCCCAGATGACGCGCGGCTCGTCGGTTCGGCGTCACTACCCGCAGTCCCGGAAGCAGGGGGTCCGGAAGTGCAGCTACGATGCGTCGACTCACGTGTCGATTTCCTCCAGAACCTGTCGAATCAGCTGCTTGGTTCGCTCCGCGAAGCGCTTGCGCAGCATCCAGTCCAGGTAGCCGCGGTCTTCGCGGGCGATATCCGCCACCCGTCGCTGTCGGTACTGCCCGAAGTTGATCACCAGGCAGCCCTGATCATCGAGGGCCAGTTTCCGGGAGGGGTCCGGGCCGGGGTGTCTGCACAACGTGCTCAGGCTCTCGATATCCGCCGCCAGTCGCAGGTCGGGGCGCCCTGGGGGATGGGGCCGTTCCGCATAGTGCTGCAGCTGCCCGACCAGGACGGCCATGGTGGCCTTTACGTCGACCATGGCGTCGTGGGCATCCACCAGTTCCTCACCGCAGTAGAGCCGGTGGGCCGCTGCCAGGTCGCGGGGTTCCATGACATGGAAGATCTGACAGACATCGATGCAGTGGCAGTCGAGATCCATCTCGAGGTCGAAGCGCTGGAACTCATTGGCCAGCAGGGGGATGTCGAAGCGGTTGGAGTTGAAGCCGGCCAGGTCACAGTCGCTGAAGAAAGCGGCGTAGGTGCTGGCTCGGTCCTTGAAGGTGGGGCAATCGGCCACATCCGCATCCGTGATGCCATGGATGGCAGAGGCGTCCGCCGGAATCGGGATGGTTGGGTTTAGGTACTCGTTGATCGATTCCTGGCGACCGTCGGGATGCCATTTCACCGCCGCGAGCTGCACGATGCGATCGCTCTCCACGTTCAACCCGGTCGTTTCCAGATCGAAGAATACCAATGGGCGTTTCAGAATGAGCACACGGTTCACCCCTGCCAACGATCGTGCTCAGCATGCCCCGGTAGACCGAGCTTGCCGCTACGGGACAGCTCAGCTTCCTGGCGCGAAGGACGAAACGGAGTGATGGGATCCAGTGATCACCTGAGGACTTACGACTGATCAGTCCCGGCACTGAGCTGACGTTGTGACGGATTACGGCCGGATCGTTGATCAATGGGGCAGGATCCCGCATGATATCCGCAACCGATCC
>CAWUMD010000213.1:0-3800 GCA_963923365.1 uncultured bacterium | reverse complement strand
CTGTTGAACTTGAACCCACCAGCCCCGCCGCTACCGACATCCGTGCCCTCTGGGCCTGGCTCCAGGAGGTGGCATGATGGCCGGCCTCAGCAAAGGCAACCTTGACCGTCTGAAGCAGCGGACGGAGCAGGGCTCCCATCATGCGCAAAGGCAGATCAACACTTACGCAGGCGAAGGACTGATCCCTGCACCTGATGCCAGTCCCGATGCCTGGGCCACCTACTGCAACGACGCCCGAGGGAAGGCCGCGGCCGCTATCGTTGAATGGGGGCGGCGGATCTCCTTGGCACACGACGCCTACCGAGTCCAGCCACAACGGTGGGGTAGGACCTGGGAGGATTGGTGCCGAGACAACCTTGGTATCGGTCGTAGCTACGCGAACCAGCTCCGAGTCATCGGGGAAAATTTGGGTACTACTGGTACCCAAATTCTGCCGGCGGCCAAAGAACAGCTCCACGCTCTGGCCCGGCTTCGCCAGCAGCACCCTGACGCATTCGAAACTGCGGTCGCCGCCGGCTCCATCACTCCCCAGCTGACCCGGGAACAGGCTCAGGACCTCCTGAAGGCTGCCAAGGCTGGCCCGGCTGCTGTGCCAGTGTCACCGCCTCCTTTTCGGCGGGTAGCTGGGGTGACGCTGGAGGCCGACCAGGCCAAAAAGTTGGAGGCGATCGCTGCTACCCGGGGTACCACCCCCGCGCAACTACTGGCCGAGGCGGCTGTGGCTTGGCTGAAGCGTCAGCCGATGCCGGAGGGGGTGACCACCATCGACGTGACATCGATGTGACCTGAGGAGCGCCATGAGCCCGATAGCACGCCGTCCCTACGATGCCGCCAACTTCCTGCGGGATGAGGATTTGCCGGACTGCACTGCCACAATCCTTGAGTGTCTGGCGAGGGACATTGCCGTGCACCCTGAGTGCCTGCAGCCGCTTGATGCGGCTCTGCTCCAGCGGTTGCAGTGTCCGGTGGGCGACGTTGAGGTCGACCTCGATGCTCCTCTGCTGTCGGATGAGGTGCGCCCGACAGCACCTGATCGGCGTTCAGATCACCCCGCGGGCTCTGGCTGCTACGTAACCTTTACACTTAAAGCTAAGTGATGTGATTTCGTAGTAAATGCCTGACGTGCTGGCATCTCCTGCTCAAGCAGTCCGGGCCCTGGAGCTGGCCCGGCGATCGGGGGTACTGCGCGTTCGGGATGCGGAAGTGCAGGGCATCGGTCGCTATACCCTGATGCGTCTGAGTCGTCAGGGATTACTGGAGCGTCTGGAACGGGGGGTGTATCGCTGGGCGGATGCCCCGCTACAGAATTATGAGTCCCTGGAACTGGTGGCTCAGCGGGTCCCCCGAGCGGTGTTCTGCCTGCTGACGGCGCTGCAGTTCTACAACATCGGTACGCAGCTGCCGCGTCGAATCTGGATTGCGCTGCCCCGGGGGGCTTACCATCCGCACCTGGAGTCTGTGCAGCTTGAGGTGGTTCAGCCACTGCCGGAGCTCTACGAGCTGGGGATTGAGGAGCATCAGCCCGGGGCTATCCCCCTGCGGGTCTACAGCCTGGAGAAGACGCTGGTGGACTGTTTCAAGTACCGCCGCCGCCTGGGGATGGAGGTGGTGCTGGAGGCCCTGCGCGACGCGGTGCAGCAGCGGCGCATCCAGACGGACCGGCTGTGGACGCTGGCGACAGCCTGCCGGATGCAGACGGTGATGAAGCCCTACCTGGAGAGTCTGCTGTGAGCGAGGCCCAGGCCAGGGAGATCGGTAAACGGTTGCGGCTGCAAGCCCGGCTGGGGTAAGCGATTGTTGGCGAAGCCTCAGGCCACGCTCACCAG
This sequence comes from uncultured bacterium, assembly GCA_963923365.1. Classification (GTDB taxonomy): domain Bacteria; phylum Cyanobacteriota; class Cyanobacteriia; order Synechococcales; family Synechococcaceae; genus CAWUMD01. The sequence goes on along the minus strand of CAWUMD010000213.1, from coordinate 1,974 downwards.
CTCGCCCCGTTCGGCAAAGTGCAGCAGCTGCTGCTGAGTGGCTGCCAGGCGCGCCTGGGCCTTCCCGGATCCGGTCGCACTGATGCGCTGATCCTCCAGCAGCAGATGGCACTGCCAGTCGGCTTGCCCCTGCTCGAATTCCTCGGTCACGGTCAGGTCCGCGACGGTGCGTAGGGTGTTGAGGACCGAGACCGGGTGCAGGTCCGTGGACTGGGGATGAACGACACTCAGCACGGTCTGCCGGAGCTCGATGCTGTAGAGGGGTCCGGCTGCCAGCACTTCGGCGATGTGGCGACTGCTGATCCGCCCGGAGGTCACAAAGGAGCGGATGGCGGCACTCAGACCTGGCTGGGCTTCCCCACTGCGGCGGGCATTGCGCAGCAGCCCGGCCAACTGGTTTGCAGAGAGGTCGGTCAGGGTTTCCTCCAGCGTGCTGGTGGCAGCGGCGGCTTCCAGGGCCTGCTGTCTGCCATGGCGGCGTCGATGGCCCGCTTTCTTCTCTCGTCTCGCCTCGCCGGCAATTGCGTCATTGAGGCGATGCACGATGTCGCGCACGTCGTGCATGTCCCAGGGCGGTGTCGTCTGCTGGCGGATCCGTGCCACGAGCAGCTGCTGGTTGATCAGGTCCTCGACCCGGCGCAGCGGCGAGGTCACCCGCAGGTAAGACGGCAGGGCCAGGGCCCAGTGTTCCTTAGGATAGCGGCTGTATTCGGCTTTGGGCATCCGGTACTGGATCAGCGGCAGCAGGTCCGCCCGGCTGCCGTCCCAGGTGCGTACGAGTTCTCCGAAGCGCGGATCATCAGCCGGGTCATGGCTGCGGTAGCAGGCGCACCAGTCACCGAGCAGGCGTCCGGCCGCGCCGTTGTAGGCGATCGCCAGGGAGGCGATCAGGGCGTAGGCACCATCGCAGAGGTTGCCCTCGTCATCAAAGAACTGACCGCGGTTGGCCCGTCCCCAGATGCCGGTACGGATACTCGCCAGGCTGGCAGCGGCGAGACTGGCCAGCTGCAGGACGGTGGTGGCAGGGCCGTCCACTTCCCCCCGCAGCATGAGATCGCACTGCTCATAGCTGATCCGCTGCTGACTGGTTAGGCGGGCCTGGTAGAAGCGTTCCTCCAGGATCTGGCCCTGGTCATCCACCAGGGCTTCCCAGGTGACCACCGGGTTCGGCTGATCCGGCAGCAGACTGTGGCGGGCTTCCACCGCGGTCGGCAGCATATGCATGGCGACCCCGGTGCCGGCATAGACCGTGTTGCAGCGCAGCAGGGCCTGCAGCAGCAGCGCTCCGCCCCGCTGTAGAGCGGAGACCCCCGTCAGGTCAGTGATGCTCACCCACAGGCGGATGCCCTTCTCCTCCCGGGTGGCCCAGAGCGCATCATCGAGGTCCTGGGAGTGGTCGCAGTCGATGGTCGGTCGGGTCTTTGCGTCATCGCTGGACGGCTCGTCTCCAGGACTATCCGGGGTTTGGGGATGCTGGTCCGCCGGGGCGGTCTTTTCCGGGCTGGCAGTCGGCTCTACGGCTTCGGTCTTGCGGGGCCGTCCCCGGCGTTTGGGCGCTGCTTCTGCTTGGTCCGTGTCTAGTACGGCTGCGACCGGCACGGGCTCCGGAGCGGCGGCATCTTTGCGGGTTCGTCCTTTGCGCTCGGGTGCCGAAGCTTCGGAGGCTACTTCACTCGGCGGTTGGGCCGGAGCAGGGGTTTCCTCCACGGCTGCTTTCCGGCGATAGGCCACCAGTTCCAGCGGTGCTGTGCCGGCGGTGGTCCCTGCCGTGTTTCCGGTTGTTCCTGCTTTGCCCTGCCGCTTGCTGGCCATGACGTTCTCTGCTGGGGGAATGCCATCCCGGCGGTACGGCACGGTACCCGGGTGGTGGATGGGATTTATCATGCCGTCCCGAGTCGCCGCCGACTACTGCTGACAGGCGGCGGAGGCGGGGCCGGTATTCTGGCGCAAAGGGCGATCGCCCTGCTGTTGCTT
>CAWUMD010000212.1:0-3841 GCA_963923365.1 uncultured bacterium | reverse complement strand
AGGAGTATCGTCGGCAGCGTCAGATGTGTATAAGAGACAGTCCTCACCCCCACCCGCGAGCTGGCCCAGCAGGTCTGCACCGCGGTCACCCGCTTCTGCGGCCGCGAGGACAACGTCGCGGCGGTCTACGGAGGCCAGTCCATCGTTCGCCAGCTGCGTCAGCTGCGTCAGGGCGTCGGCATTGTCGTCGGTACCCCCGGTCGGGTCCGTGACCTCCTGCAGCGCGGTGACCTGCGCCTGGAGGAACTGAGCTGGCTGGTGCTCGACGAAGCCGACGAAATGCTCGGCATGGGCTTCCTCGAAGACATCGAGGCGATTCTGGAGGCATCTCCCGAAGATCGCCAGACCGCTTTCTTCTCGGCCACCATGCCCCGGCCGATCCGTCGTCTGGCGGATCGCTTCCTCAGGGACCCGGCCAGCATCGCCCTCCAGGATGAGCCCCAGGGTCAGGGCAACATCCGCCAGGAAGCTTTCCGGGTGCCCCGCGGCTGGACCAAGGCCCAGGCGCTGCAGCAGATCCTGGCCTACGAGGACCCGACCTCGGCGATCCTGTTCGTGCGTACCCGTCGGGGTGCTGCCGAACTGACGGCCCAACTGCAGGGGGCCGGTCACCGCGTTGACGAATACCACGGCGACCTCGGCCAGAGCCAGCGGGAGCGCCTGCTGGAACGCTTCCGGGATGGTCGTCTGCGCTGGATCGTGGCCACCGATATCGCCGCCCGCGGTATCCACGTCGACGACCTCACCCACGTAATCAATGTCGATCTGCCGGACAGCCCGGAGAACTACGTCCACCGCATCGGCCGGACGGGTCGGGCCGGACGCGAGGGTCAGGCGATCTCGCTGATCGCGGGCTACGAAATTGGCCGTCTGCGTGGGATCGAGCGGCTGATCGGCAAGCGCATGGACCTGCAGGACCTGCCCAGCCGGGATGCCGTTGAGGCCCGCAGCCGTGACGGTCTGCGCAAGGAAGTGGAACGGGCCCTGGATCGGGAACTGCACGGCGATGTGACCGCGATTGTGCAGGACCTGAGCCGGGAGCATGGCCCCGAGGCGATCGCGGCCGCTGCCCTGGCGCTGCTGCACGAACGGATCAAGCCCAGCCTGCCGGATCTGCCCGCTCCGACCAGTTACGAGCGCAGTGAGCGGCGCGAACCCCGCCGCAGTGGCGGCTATGGTGGCGGCGATCGCCGTCGTAGCAGTGGTGCCGGCCGCAGCAGCGATTACCGGCCGACCCGCCCGGTGCTGCGCGGTCGCCACTAAGGCCTAACCGGTTTGCTGTCAGGGCGAAGCTACGGCTTCGCCCTTTTCTGTTTACGGAATCTGGTACCGATGCCCATCCCGCTTCCTGTCCGCGATCGCCTGCAGGGGTTGCGTGCCCGACAGAACTCGCTGTTCCTCTGGGCGGCGGGCATCTCCATCGTCGGTTCCTTCGCCGGGATCATCGCCAAGGGCTGGCTGATCCACCACCTGACCCATCAGCCGATGCTGCTGGCGGTCAACTTCGCCTGCCTCACGCTGCCGGCGCTGTTTCTCTCGCAGCATGCGGGCCTGCTCACTGACCAGGTGGGCGCAGAACCGATTCTCAAGCGGGCCCAGTACTTTCTCCTGGGCGGTTCGGTGGTCAGTGCCGCCGGGTTTGCCGCCCTGCGTCCCTGGCCGCCCCTGTCGGTGGCGATGCTGATCCTCGGTACGCTGATCATCGGCTGCGCCAGCTCCTACGAACTGACCGCCCGCACCAAGTACGCCAGCTTGCTCGTCCCGGAACCGGAGGTGGGGGCGTTTCTGGCCAGCTTTTCGGTGGTGTTCAACGTTGCCAAGCTGGTGGGACCTCCCATTGGTGGCTTCGTGCTCACCTGGCTGTCGCCGGAGCTGAGCCTGACGCTGGATTCCCTCAGCTATCTGGTGCCGATCGCGGTGGTCAACGGTCTTATGACTCCGAAGCGGCTGCCGCAGCTGGATGGCGCTGCCCGTCGCCGCCTCACCCTGGGGCGGGCCTGGCGGCAGGTGTCAGGGACCGTTCGCCGCTCGATCCTGTTCACGGGTCTGGCCTCGCTGATTGGCTTCTGCCATCCGGCCCTGGTGCCGATCATGGCGGCTCAGTACATCGGCCCCGACCCGCTCTCCCTCGGCTGGTTCACGGCGGCGATCGCCGTGGGCAGCATCGTCTCAGGGCTGCTGCTGAAGCGCCACAGCGTCTGGGTGGTGCAGCATCCGGTCCGGCTGCTGGGCAGCGCCAGTCTGATCACCGGTCTGGCGCAGCTACTGCTGACGGGCCTGCCGCTGCTGACGGCCTGGGGGATTCCCGGCGTACCCTACCTGGGGGCTATCCTGATCGGCTTCGGGACGGCAGCCCTGCTGGCAGGTTCGAACATCATCACCCAGGCGCGCTCGCCCCTGGAGACGCGGGGGCGCATCGCTGCCCTCAACCAGATTGCCTCCCTCGGAGGCGGTGGGCTCAGCAGTCTGATGGCCGGTGCTCTGGTCTCCCGGCTCGGCCTGCAGACCAGTCTGGGACTTTTGGGAGCCGCTGGAGTGACGGTGGCGCTGCTTTACCTGAGCAGCGGGCCAGGACGGTCGGAGCATCTGGAATAGGCCAGGGCGGGGCCGAGACTATAGAATTGATCAGCTTCAGCCCCGGGCGATCGCCATCCCTGACTGGCCTGGCTGTTCTGAATCAAGCTTTATCGGATGTCGATGACGCAATCGTCCCCCACGCTCAGCCCCGAATCGCTGGAAACCCTGCGCCGCCAGCTCGACAGTACGGCCGACCGGACCCGTCTGCAGGCCCTGGAGAAACTGCTGGCCGCCGGGGAAACTGCCACCCTGCTGACCTGGCTTGATGAGAACCATGCCAGCGGTAATCTCCACTGGCTGGCGGGCTCCATCTACCTGGCTCTGAGCGCCATTGATGATCTGGAGCTGCAGCAGCAGTTGGCCAGCCGCTACCCGACGGGGATCGTCACCCTCGTCACCGAGCGGGGCATCGACTACGAACCGATCCAGCAGGAGCTGCTGGCGGGCAACTGGGAAGAGGCGGATCGGCTCACCAGCCGCAAGCTCTGCGAACTGGCTGGCCCCGATGCCCTCAAGCGCAAGTGGGTCTACTACACCGAGGCCGACACCTTCCCGGTGGGCGATCTGCAGACCCTGGATCGGCTCTGGTGGGTCTATTCCCAGGGCCGCTTCGGCTTCCGGGTGCAGAAGGAAATCTGGCTGGGGGTCGGTCAGGACTGGGATCAGCTCTGGCCGAAGATCCACTGGAAGAACGGCAACACCTGGACCCGCTACCCGGGCTCCTTCACCTGGGATCTGAGTGCGCCCCGGGGGCACCTGCCCCTAACGAACCAGCTGCGGGGCGTGCGGGTGATGTCGGCTCTGATGAACCACCCGGCCTTCGCCTGAGCCCGTCTCAGAAGCTTTCTAGGGCGGCGATCGCCTGCAGGAATTCACCGGTGGCAGCGGGTTCCCAGCCCAGTTCTGCCCGGCGCGATCGCTGCAGAATCAGTCGCAGCCCGTAGCTCCGGGGGAACCCTTCCACCTCCAGCCAGAGCTGCTCAGACTCGGCTTCGCAGCAGATCCGCTCCTCATCCATCAGCTCGTCACCCATGGCTGCCATGGTTTCGGCCAGTTGCAGGGCTAACCGCCGCAGATCGGCGAATTCCTCCGGCTGCAACTCCACGGCCCAGGCCTGTCCGCCAATCAGGGCCGGATAATCGGTGCGGTTCGGGTCCCAGCCCAGGCGCCAGCCCGGACCTTCCTTGAGAACACGGCTCATCAGAACTGCAGCAGCTTGGCGCCCTGACCCCTGATTGGGGCCGGCTTGGGAACGGGCTGAGGG